>NZ_JBSFPT010000004.1:0-127486 GCF_053588335.1 Microbacterium sp. NPDC003461
GTTCACGCTGATGCACGCGGAGAAGGCCACCTTCACGATCGAGCTGATGGCGCGCCTGCTCAGCGTCTCACGCGCCGGCTACTATGCGTGAGCGAGCCCGCGACCTCGGTGATGCCGTTGCTCATTCGCCGCCCTCGGTCGGGGTCACCTCGAGCGGCGTGTACGACTCGCCGCGCACGTCGATCCCCTCCTCCTCGAGCTCGGCGATCGCCTGCTCGATGTAGGTGTTGTCATAGGCCGTCGCGGGCGGCTCCTCCGTGATGAGGCGGGCACCCTGCTCATTGACGGCACGGAGGGCTCCCTCCACCGTCGCGTCCCACGCGGCCGGATCGATGTATCCGATGCCGTTCTCGGCGGGCCAGATCAGCTTGTTCGTCTCGTTCGCCATCCACGTCTCGTGCCCGATCGGCCAGGCGGAGCCGGCGTCCACGGTGAGCTGCGCCGCCTCCTCGGCGTTGTCGCGGGCGTAGGCCCAGCCCTTGATCACGGCGCGCAGGAAGGCGACCGTCGTCTCGGCGTACTCCTCGTCGTTCTCGAGCCGCTCGGTGTCTGCCCAGATCGCGTCCTGCAGCATCGCTCCCTCGGTGTCCTCGTACGCGATGACGTTGAAGTCCTCGGGCTGGTAGAGCTCCCCCGTGTCCGGGTTCACCGTCTCGAGGAGCAGCGCGTACTCGTTGTACGTCATCGCCTGCGCGGCGTCGATGTCGCCCTGCAGGAACGCGTTCATGTCGAAGGACTGGGTGATGATCTCGACGCTCGACGCGTCGAGGCCCTCGGCCGCCATCGCCGCGAAGATCTCCCATTCGTTGCCGAAGCCCCAGGAGCCGATGCGACGGCCCTCGAAGTCGGCGACGGAGTCGATGCCGGAGTCCGCCCACGCGATCTGGAGGGTGCCCGAGCGCTGGAAGATCTGCGCGACGTTGGTGACGTTCGCGGCCTGCTCGATGGATCCGAGCACCTTCGGCACCCACGCGATCGCGTAGTCGACGTCGCCGGCGACGAGCGCGTCCTGCGGAACGATGTCGCCGCCCGACTCGACGATCTCGACGTCGAGGCCCTCCTCTTCGAAGAAGCCCTGCTCGAGCGCGGCGTAGTAGCCGGCGAACTGCGCCTGCGCGAGCCACTGCAGCTGCAGGGTCACGGGCGTCAGCTCCTCGCCGTCGCCCCCGCCGGCGGCCTCATCCGGCCCCGACGCGCAGCCGGAGAGGATGAGCGATGCGGCCGCACCGATCGAGGCGAAGGCGAGCAGACGACGTCGGGTCGAGGCTCTGTGGGAAGCGGGTGTGCTGTGGTTCATGGTGTTCCTTCCGAGATGGTTCTCTGCGAGAGAGGCGGGTGATGCTCGGTTGGTGCGGTGGTGCTTTCGCCGGTGGCGAAGATTCAGTGCCGGTGACGGCGCGCGAGCCGTTCGAGGCCGCTCGTGACGAGATAGAACAGCACGCCCAGCAGGATGGCGCCGACGACGAATGCCCAGCTCCGCGCGTACGCGCTCTGCGCGGCGTAGGTCGAGATGAGGCCGCCGAGGCCGCCGCGCGGGCCTCCGAAGTACTCGGCGACGAGCGCCGAGATCACGGACAGCGAGCTCGCGACGCGCAGTCCGGTGAGGATGTGCGGGGTCGCGGTCGGCAGCGTCACCGTGCGGAAGGCCTGCACGGGTGTGGCGGCGAAGACGTGCATCAGGTCGCGGTGCACCGGAAGCGCCTGCCGCAGCCCGCGCAGGGTCCCCAGGAACACGGGTGTGAACGCGGCGATGCCCGCGATCACCTGGCGCCCCAGCTGACTGTCGGCGCCGAACATGGTGTTCAGGACCGGCGCCAGCGCGACGATCGGCACGACCGCGAGCGCGGCGACGAGGGGCGCCGTCATGCCGTCTATCGCGCGGCTGGCCGCGGCCAGGGCGGCCAGCAGCACGGCCACGAGCGAGCCGGCGACGAGGCCGAGCAGCGCGTTCAGCCCCGTGACGCGCGCGCCCTCGAGCACCGAGGGCAGGAACGCGACGAACTCGCCCGCGATGGCTCCGGGGCTGGGCAGCAGGTAGTCGTCGACGCCCACGACGCTGACGAGCAGCTGCCACACGCCGAGCACGACCAGCCCCAGCGCCACGGGAGCGGCGACCACACCCCACCGCGCGGCGCCGCCCGCCGCCCGGATCCGGGGCGCGTCGGTCACGGATGCGGTCATCGCGTCTCCACTCCGCGCGCCAGGGCCCCCGGGCGCCCCTCACCCGCGTGCAGCGCCTCGCGCACGGCGGTGATCATCTCGAAGTAGCCCTCGTCCTCGCGCAGCTCTTCGGTGCGGTCAGACGTGCCGACCAGCCGCATCGAGACGACGTCGCTGATGCGGCCGGGGCGAGGCGACATCACCACGACGCGGTCGGAAAGGTACACCGCCTCGGGGATCGAGTGCGTCACGAACACCACGGCCGCGCCCGTCTCGGCGCAGATGCGCAGCAGCTCCGACTGCATGCGCTCGCGGGTCATCTCGTCGAGCGCCCCGAAGGGCTCGTCCATGAGCAGCAGCCGCGGCTTCTCGGCGAGCGCGCGGGCGATCGCCACGCGCTGCTGCATGCCGCCGGAGAGCTGGTCGGGGTGGCGGTCGGCGAAGTCCGCCAGGCCGACCATCTCGAGCAGTTCCGCGACACGCTCGCGGCGGTCCGATGCGCTCCAGCCGTGCAGCTGCAGCGGCAGTCCGATGTTGTCGGCGACGGTGCGCCACGGCAGCAGGCCCGCCTGCTGGAACGCGATGCCGTAGTCCTGATCGATGCGAGCCCTCGCCGCCGGCTTGCCGAACAGCTCCACGGATCCGTTCGTGGGCTGATCGAGATCGGCGATCAGCCGCAGCAGCGTGGACTTGCCGCATCCCGATGGCCCGATCAGCGAGACGAACTCGCCCGGCGCGATGGCGAGGTCCACCCCGCTGAGTGCGTGCACCGTGCCCGAGCGGGTGGCGAAGATCTTGTCGACGCCGGCGATCGCGACCGCCGACGTCCCAGGGTGCTGTTCGGTCGTCATCGGGACGACACCTCCACGCGTCGATAGTCCTTGAGGAGCCAGCCGGCGAGCGCGACCGAGCCGGCGGCGAGGAGGCCCAGTGCCACGGCACCGAAGATGGGTGCCCAGGCCTTGGGCGGATCGGACGAGGCCTGACCCGCGAACTGGACCACCATGCGGCCGATGCCGTCGCGCGCGCCGGTCGAGACCTCGGCGACGACGGCCCCCACGATGGCGTTCGCCGCCGCGAGGCGCAGCGCCGTGAGCAGGTGCGGGACGGCGGCGGGCAGGCGCAGCGCGAGCAGCGTGCGCCACCACCCGACGCCGTATGTCCGCATCAGCTCGAGATGGATCCGGTCGGGGGCGTCGAGCCCGCTCAGCGCCCCCACGGCCACCGGGAAGAACGCCAGATAGCTCGCGATGAGGGCGACGCTCATCCAGTCCTGCCACTCGAACGCGCCGATCTCGATGCGCGAGCCCCACGCACGCACGAGCGGCGCGAAGGCGATGAGGGGAACCGTCTGGCTGAGCACGATCCACGGCAGCAGCGCCCAGCGCGCCACGCGGAAGGCGAGCATCAGCAGCGCGAAGCCCATGCCGACCACGACGCCGACGGCAAGACCAGCGGCCGCGGTGCCGAGCGTCACGAACGACGCCTGCGCGACCGCCCACCACAGCGCGTCGGCCGTGGCGGCCCGCGTCTCGCCGGCGAACAGTCGCGCCACCATGTCCCACACGTGGGGCATCGCGAGGTCGATCGCCCGCGGCAGCACCCGCACGCCGCCGATCACGACGCCGTCTTCCGGCCCGGTCAGCCGGTAGAGCTCCCACAGCGCGGCAAGCAGGATGATCCCGCCCGCGCCCCACGCCCACGCGCGGGCGCCGCGCCCGCGGTGGACACGCGCAGAACTCGTCGACACGGCGCTCATACCTTGGCCAGCACCCTCTCCCGCATGGCCGGGATCACCGTCGCGCCGTAGGCCCGGATCGTCTCCTCCTTGTTGTCGTGCTGGAGGTATCCGGCGAACTGGTGCACGCCGACCTCGCGGAGCTGCTCGAGCTTCTCGATGTGCTGCTCCGGCGTGCCCAGCACGCAGAATCGGTCGACGATCTCGTCGGGCACGAAGTCGACGTGGTCGTTGCCGGCCCTGCCGTGCGAGTTGTAGTCGTATCCCTCGCGCTTGTCGATGTAGTCGGTCAGCGCCTGCGGCACGGCCCCGTCGGCGCCGTAGCGGCGCACCACCTCGGCCACATGATTGCCGACCATCCCGCCGAACCAGCGGGTCTGGTTGCGCATGTGCTCGATGTCGTCGCCGATGTAGAACGGCGCGGCGACGCAGAAGGTGATCGCGTCGGGATCGCGGCCCGCCCGCTCGGCCGCCTCGCGCACCGCCGTGATCATCCACTTCGCGATGTCGACGTCGGCCAGCTGCAGGATGTACCCGTCTCCCACCTCGCCGGTCAGCTGCAGCGCCTTGGGCCCGTACGCGGCGACCCACATCTCGAGCTCGCTGCCGACGGACCATGGGAAGCGCAGCGTCGCGCCGTTGTGCTGCACCGCGCGGGAGCTCGCGAGCTCGCGGATGACGTGGATCGCCTCGCGCAGCTCCTGCAGCGAGGAGGGCCGCCCGTTCAGCACGCGCACCGCACTGTCGCCCCGCCCGATGCCGCACACCGTGCGGTTGCCGAACATCTCGTTGAGGGTCGCGTAGAGGGAGGCCGTCACCGTCCAGTCGCGGGTGGCGGGGTTGGTGACGAAGGGCCCCACCTTCACCTTGCGCGTGGCGGCCAGGATCTGGCTGAACACGACGTAGGGCTCCTGCCACAGCAGGTGGGAGTCGAAGGTCCAGACGTGGCTGAAGCCGTGGTTCTCCGCCTGGACGGCGAGGTCGACCACGCGCGACGCGGGCGGGTCGTTCTGCAGGACGATTCCGAAATCCATGTGTGTCGCCTCCGCTCAGCTCAGGTACTGGCTCAGGCCGCGCTTGATGTACCGGCCGTGACCCTTGCGGCCGATGTAGCCCCTGTCATCGACGATCACCTGGCCGCGCGACATGACGAGGTCCACATGGCCGTCGATCTCGAAGCCCTCCCAGGCCGAGTAGTCCATGTTCATGTGGTGCGTCTTGCCCACGCCGATCGAGGTGTGGCCATCGGGGTCGTAGAGGACGATGTCGGCGTCGGCGCCGGGCTGGATGACGCCCTTGCGCCCGTACATCCCGAACATCCGCGCCGGCGTGGTCGAGGTGATCTCGACCCAGCGCTCCAGCGTGATCCGCCCCTCCACGACGCCCTGGTACATCAGGTCCATGCGGTGCTCGACGCTTCCGATGCCGTTCGGGATCTTCGCGAAGTTCCCGATCCCCATCTCCTTCTGCTCCTTCATGCAGAACGGGCAGTGGTCGGTCGAGACCATCTGGATGTCGTTCGTGCGCAGGCTGCGCCACATGGCGTCCTGGTGGCCGTCGTGGTGCGACCGCAACGGGGTGGAGCACACCCACTTGGCGCCCTCCAGCTCCCCCCACTCCGCGCTCTTCGCGGCCAGCTGCTCCTCGAGCGACAGGTAGAGGTACTGAGGGCAGGTCTCGCCGAACACGTTGTAGCCCGCGTCCCGCGCCGCGGCGATCTGCTCCACGGCCTGCTTCGCGCTCACGTGGACGACGTACAGTGGCGCGCCGGTGAGCCGCGAGATCATGATCACGCGGTGCGTCGCCTCCTCCTCCGTCTCCCAGGGACGAGTGAGGCCGTGCCACTCGGGTCCGGTGTGCCCGGCCTCGAGCGCCTGCTGCTGCAGCACGTCGATGATCGAGCCGTTCTCCGCGTGCATCATCATCATGGCGCCGTTCTCGGCGCCCTTCTGGAACGCGCGGAGGATCTGGCCGTCGTCCGAGAGGAACACGCCCTTGTAGGCCGTGAACAGCTTGAAGCTCGTCACGCCCTCGGCCACCAGCTCGTCCATGGCGTGCAGCGAGGACGTCTGCACGTCGGAGAGGATCTGATGGAAGCCGTAGTCGATCGCGCACTCCCCCGCGGCCTTCTCCTGCCACGCCTGGTACTGATCGAGGATGTTCTGGTCGGGGTACTGCACGACGAAGTCGACGATGCTCGTCGTCCCTCCCCATGCCGCCGCACGCGTGCCGGTCTCGAACGTGTCGCTCGCGAAGGTGCCGCCGAAGGGCATCTCCATGTGCGTGTGTGCGTCGATCCCGCCGGGGATGACGTACTTGCCCGTCGCGTCGATGACCCTGTCGACCGTGCGCGTCAGATCCGCCCCGACGATCTGAGACCCGGGCTCCAGCACCGCGACGATCCGCTCGCCGTCGACCAGCACGTCGGCGAGGCCGCGGCCGGTGGCGCTGACCACCGTTCCACCGGTGATGAGTGTCGTGCTCATGCGTTGCTCCTGTCAGGTGTCGGCTGCCTGGCCCCGCGGCTCTCAGGGAGCGGGGATCGCGGTGTACGAGTCGGGGCGGCGGTCGCGGTAGAACTGCCAGCTGTCGCGCGCCTCGCGGATGAGCCCGAAGTCCAGGTCGCGCACGAGCAGCTCCTCGTGCTCGGACGACCCGTAGTCGCCCACGAGGTTGCCGCGCGGGTCGACGAACTGGCTCCTGCCGTAGAAGTCGACGGCGAGGTCGCCGTACTCGTTGTCCTCGCGACCGACGCGGTTCGGCGCCGCCACGAAGTAGCCGTTCGCGGCCGCGGCGGCCGGCTGCTCGATCTCCCACAGCCGGTTCGACAGGCCCGGCTTGGTCGCGTTGGGGTTGAACACGATGTCGGCGCCGTTCAGGCCCAGCTCCCGCCATCCCTCGGGGAAGTGGCGGTCGTAGCAGATGTACATGCCGACCTTGCCGATGGCCGTCTCGAAGACCGGGTAGCCGAGGTTGCCGGGACGGAAGTAGAACTTCTCCCAGAACTTCTCGACGTGCGGGATGTGGTGCTTGCGGTATTTGCCGAGCACCGTCCCGTCGGCGTCGACCAGAACGCTCGTGTTGTAGTACACGCCGGCCATGGCCTCTTCGTAGATCGGCAGGACCGTCACGATGCCGAGCTCCTTGGCCAGATCCGCGAAGCGCTGCACGATCGGCCCGTCGGCGGGCTCGGCGTAGCGGTAGTACTTCTGATCCTGCGTGATGCCGAAGTACGGACCGTAGAACAGCTCCTGGAAGCCGATCGCCTGCGCGCCCTGGGCGGCGGCGTCGCGAGCGAACTGCTCGTGCTTGTCGAGCATGGACGCCTTGTCGCCCGTCCAGGTGGTCTGGCTGATCGCGACGCGAACTGTGGTCATCTCGGCTCCTCCGCGGTGTGACGCCGTCTGTCGGCTCGTGATTGCGTCACTGTCGCGCTTGGACATTTCTCTGAGATTTCGCTTTCCACCTCCCCCGTAAATTCGCGGTCCTGCCCGTGCAGCGCGGCCGCGTGCCGCTGCAGGATCGACACATGACACCCGTCGCCACGGCAGGAACGCTCGCGCAGCGCATCGAGAGCCCCACGCCGTCCGGGATCGCCGCCTCGCTCGCGCGGCTCGTCGCGGACGGCACGCTCGCCCCCGGCGACCGCCTGCCGACGGTGCGCGAGGTCGCGAGGTCGCTGGGAGTGAGCCCGGCGACCGTGTCGACCGCGTGGCGCGCCCTCTCGGGGGCGGGGACGATCGTCTCCCGCGGGCGCGCGGGGACCTTCATCCGCGCCACGACCGCGCGCGAGGTCGCCCCGCACACGCGCCGCCTCGCCGGACACGTCCACGCCACGCGGGTCGATCTCTCGCGGGGCACGCCCGACCCGCTGCTGCTGCCGCAGCTCGCTCGCGCCTTCACGCGTGCCGCACCGCAGGCGGTGACCGCCAGCTACCACGACGTCCCGCTGCTGCCACGGCTCGAGCGCCTGCTGCGCGAGCGGTGGCCGATCGAGGGGCACGCGCTGACCGTCGTCAGCGGCGCTCTCGACGGCATCGACCGCTCGCTGCAGCAGCTGACGCGCTTCGGCGACCGGGTGGTCGTCGAGCAGCCGACGTTCCCGCCGTTCTACGACCTGCTCGACGCACACGATCTGGGGATCGTGCCGGTCGCGGTCGACGAGCAGGGTGTGGTGCCGGCGGCGCTCGCCGACGCGATGTCGGTCGGGCCCCGCGTGCTCCTGCTGCAGCCCCGTGCGCACAACCCCACCGGCGTGTCCATGACCGCCGATCGCGCCCAGGAGCTCGCGGAGGTCATCCGTCGTTCCCCGCGGGGACGGAACATCACGGTGATCGAGGACGATCATTCGGGCTCGATCGCGCAGGCGGAGTCCGTGACGCTCGGCCGGCATCTGCCCGATCAGACCGTGCTCGTGCGATCGTTCTCGAAGTCGCACGGGCCCGATCTGCGCATCGCGGCGCTGAGCGGGCCGGCCGCGCTGATCGCCCGCATCGAGGGCCGTCGCACGCTCGGCCCCTGGTGGGTGCCGCGCCTCATCCAGCATGCGCTCGCCGAGCTGCTCACGGATGGCGAGTCGATCGCGGAGGTCGCGCGGGCACGGTCCGCGTACGCCTCACGGCAGCGGCGCTTCGCGGACGCGCTGGGCGATGTCGGGCGGACGACCATCGCCGACGGCATCAATGCGTGGGTGCCCGTCGACGACGAGAGGGCCGCGATCGTCGGCCTCGCCGCGCAGGGCATTCGCGTCGCGGCGGGAAGCGCGTTCTTCCGCGACCAGATCACGACGACGACCGACGGCCGTGACCGCATCCGCGTCACCGTGGGGATGATCACGACCGACGTCGAGGCGGTCGCTCAGGCGGTGTCGAGGGCGTCGGCCTCGGCGCCGGCGACCTCGTCGTAGTCGCCGTGCCACCGCTCGGGTCGGGGGCCGAGCAGCAGGATCCCGGCGCCCACCGCGGCCTCGAGGCCCACGGCGAGCGCGAGGGCACCCGGCTCCGGTCCCGCCTCCGCCAGGCGCCCCGGGCCCATGGCGCCGGACGCGGCCGCGGCCAGCGCCGCGGCGGCCGCCCCCGACAGCACCGCGATCCCGAGCGCCACGACCAGGCGCGGCAGCACGGGCTCGGGGGCGCGCGCTCCGGCGCCGCCCTCCTCGGCCGCGGCGGCGTCGAGCTCGACGACGAAGCGTGCGCGAGCCGCCCATCCCGCGATCGCGCCGAGCGCCACGGGGATGAGGGCGGCGAGCAGCAGCGGCGCCGCGCCGTGCTCGGGCAGCAGCCCGAAGATCGGCAGCGCGGGGACGACACCGAGATCCGTGCTCACGGGAGAGACGGTCGTGCCGGCGCCGACCGCGAAGCCGGGCCCGGCGATCCAGGACGCCGCCCAGACGAGCGCCGTCGGCAGGTAGGCGAGGTGGGCGAGGGTGAGGCCCGTGGCACCGAGCGCGTCGACGTGCGCCGCCTCGAAGAGCGAGACCACCTCGCCGCCACGGAGAACGACCGACAGTGCCAGCGCGACACCGGCGGCACCGAGGAGCCCCACGACGACGATCGCCGCCCCGCGGACCGCGAGCGCGGGCACCTCGCGCCACGCCACGGCGAGCCCGTCCAGCACGTCGTGCACGCGATCGATCGGTCCGCCGTCGCCCTCCCGCCAGGCCTCGGCGATGACGCCGCCGAGCGCGCCGGCGGCGTAGAGCAGCGTGGGCCAGAGCACCGCGGGGGCCGGGTGCACGACCGCCACGGGGTTGTCGGAGGTGAGCAGCACGATCGCCGCGATGAGCGCCGTGGTCGCCGCCCCCGCGACCGTGCCGGTGATCCAGGCGCCCGCCGCCACCGCGCGGCCCCCCGAGCGGGCGGCGAAGAGCACGACGAACCCGGCGAAGGCGAGGGGCGCGAGCGAGACCGCGAACGACGCGGCCTCCTGCGGCAGCGACGCGGCGGCGAGGAACTCGTCGCCGAGGGTCAGCTCGACGGGCACGAGCATGCCCAGCTGCCAGATGCGCGCGGTCGCCGGCCACAGCGCCTGCCAGTCGGCGCCGCCGCCGAACGAGAAGATCCACAGGAGCGTGAGGGGCGCGAGCACGACGCCGACGGCGACGGCCGCCGCGACGGCGGCGTCGATCGCGGCGAGCAGGGCGACGAGGAGGCGATGCATGGGCGCTACCGAGCCTAGGTCGCCCGGCCTCCGATCCCCTGCGCCCATGCCGGGAACGGTCCGGGCCGGTGTCAGTCCTCGGTGGGCTCGAGCACGAAGACGGCGATCCTGCGATCCGTCTTCTTCTGGTACTCGGCGCAGTCGGGCCACACGGCGACCGCGCGCTCCCACCACTCGTCGTACTCGGCGCCGTCGAGCTCGCGCGCGAGGTAGTCGCGCTTGACCGCGCCGTCCTGCAGCTCGACGTGCGGGTTCGCGCGCAGGTTGAAGTACCACTGCGGCGGCTCCGGGGCCCCGCCCTTCGACGCCACGACGGCGTAGCGGCCCTCGTGCTCGACCCGCATGAGCGCGGTCTTGCGCAGGCCGCCGCTCTTGGCACCCACGGTCGTCAGCACGATGACCGGCACCCCGCGCAGCGTGTTCGCCTCGGCGCCGTTCGTCGCTTCGTATGTCTCGGCCTGCGTGCGAGCCCATTCGGCGGTGCTCGGCAGGTACTCACCCTTCAGCGGCATGACTTCAGCGTAGGACGAATGCGAGGCACCCGATTCCTCCCCGCCGGGCGGAGGCCCCAGCCTGACCTCATGACGGGCACCTATCGGCTCACTCCCCTGCGGCGACGGATCGACCGGATCATGGCCGCGCTCGGACGGCGCGGGCTCGCGCCCGGTGGCGTGGCATCGCTCACCGTCGCCGGCCGCGCCACGGGCGAGCCGCGCACCGTGCCCGTGACGCCGATCCTCGTCGGCGGGCGCCGGTACCTCGTCGCGCCGTACGGACCGGTCGGGTGGGTGCACAACCTGCGCGCGGCCGGGGAGGCGACGCTGCACCGCGGCTCGCGCGTCGAGCGCGTCCGCGCCGAGGAGCTCGACACCCGCGCCGCGGCCCCCGTGCTGAAGGCGTACGTGCGCCAGGTGCCGATCGTCCGCCCGCACGTGGCGGCGGGCCCGGACGCCGACCTCGCGGCGTTCGAGGCGATCGCGCCGGCTCACCCGGTGTTCGCGATCACGCCCGTCGGCTGATCCGGCGCGAGCGCGGGCACCGCCCCCGGACGCGACGAAGGCCCCGCCCGGATCGGGCGAGGCCTTCGTGCGAGTGAGACTTACAGCGACTGCATGATCTCGCGCATGAGCGCGGCGGTCTCGCTGGGGGTCTTGCCGACCTTGACGCCGGCGGCCTCGAGGGCCTCCTTCTTCGCGGCGGCGGTACCGGCCGAGCCCGAGACGATCGCGCCGGCGTGGCCCATCGTCTTGCCCTCGGGGGCCGTGAAGCCCGCGACGTAGCCGACGACCGGCTTGGTGACGTTGGCCTTGATGTACTCGGCCGCGCGCTCCTCGGCGTCGCCGCCGATCTCGCCGATCATGACGATCGCCTTGGTCTCGGGGTCGTTCTCGAACGCCTCGAGCGCGTCGATGTGCGTCGTGCCGATGACCGGGTCGCCGCCGATGCCGATGGCGGTCGAGAAGCCGAAGTCCTTCAGCTCGAACATCATCTGGTAGGTCAGCGTGCCCGACTTCGACACGAGGCCGATGGGGCCCTTGCCCGTGATGTTGGCCGGCGTGATGCCCGCGAGCGCCTCGCCCGGCGTGATGATGCCGGGGCAGTTCGGCCCGATGATGCGCGTCTTGTTGCCCTTGGCCTTGGCGTGCGCCCAGGCCTCGGCGGTGTCGCCGACGGGCACGCCCTCGGTGATGACGACGAGCAGCGGGATCTCGGCGTCGATGGCCTCGATCATCGCGGCCTTCGTGAAGGCCGGCGGCACGAAGGCGACCGACACGTCGGCGCCCGTCTGCTCCATGGCCTCCTTGACCGATCCGAAGACCGGCAGCTCGACCTCGCCGACGCCCGGCTTCTCGTGCGTCACGGTGGTGCCGGCCTTGCGCGCGTTCACGCCGCCGACGATGTTGGTGCCCGCCTTGAGCATGAGCGCCGTGTGCTTGGTGCCCTCGCCGCCGGTGATGCCCTGGACGATGACCTTGGAGTCCTTGTTGAGGTAGATCGACATCTGTCTAGTCCTTTTCGATCCGGGGGCTCAGGCGTTCGCCAGCTCGGCGGCCTTGTCGGCGCCCTCGTCCATGCCTGCGGCGAGGGTGACGAGCGGGTGGTTCGCGGCGGCGAGGATGGCGCGGCCCTCCTCGACCTGGTTGCCGTCGAGGCGCACGACGAGCGGCTTGGTGGCCGCGTCGCCGAGGATCTCGAGGGCCTTCACGATGCCCTCCGCGACGGCCACGCACGAGGTGATGCCGCCGAAGACGTTCACGAACACGCTCTTGACCTGCTCGTCGCCGAGGATGACGTCGAGGCCGTTGGCCATGACCTGCGCGTTCGCGCCGCCGCCGATGTCGAGGAAGTTGGCCGGCTTCACGCCGCCGTGCTTCTCGCCCGCGTAGGCGACGACGTCGAGGGTCGACATGACCAGGCCCGCGCCGTTGCCGATGATGCCCACCTGGCCGTCGAGCTTGACGTAGTTGAGGCCGTTCGCCTTGGCCTTGGCCTCGAGCGGATCGGCGGCGCCCTTGTCCTCGAGCTCCTCGTGCTCGGGGTGGCGCACCTCGGTGCCGTTGTCGTCGAGGGTGACCTTGCCGTCGAGGGCGATGATGTCGCCGGCGCCGGTGCGGACGAGCGGGTTCACCTCGACGAGCGTGGCGTCCTCGCCCTTGTACACGTCGTAGAGCTTGACGAAGACGTCCGAGACCTTCTCGACGAGGTCCTCAGGGAAGTTCGCGGCGCGGGCGATCTCGACGGCCTTGGCCTTGTCGATGCCCTGCAGCGGGTCGACCTCGACCCGCGCGAGCGCCTCGGGCTTCTCGACGGCGAGCTGCTCGATCTCCATGCCGCCCTCGACGCTGCACAGCGACAGGTACGAGCGGTTCGCGCGGTCCAGCAGCACCGAGAAGTAGAACTCCTCGGCGATGTCGGCGCCCTGGGCGACCATGACGCGCTTGACGACGTGGCCCTTGATGTCGAGGCCGAGGATCGCCTTGGCCGCCTCGTACGCCTCATCGGGGGTCTTCGCGACCTTGACGCCGCCCGCCTTGCCGCGACCGCCGGTCTTCACCTGGGCCTTGACGACGACCACTCCGCCGATCTTCTCCGCCGCTGCCTTCACCTCCTCGGGGGTGTCGGCGACGATGCCGGCGAGCACCGGCACCTCGTACTTCTCGAAAAGGTCTCGAGCCTGGTACTCGTAGAGATCCACGTTGCAATCCTTATGTGGGCGACAGGGCCAGAGGCGTGGAAAACGTCTCGACGTCGAGCGAACTCGACCAAGACCCCAGCGTACTATCCCGCCGCGACGCGCCCGAACCCGCGAACCAGCCGCAGACACCGCGGCGACACGACGAACGCACCCGTCCCCGTGGGGCGCGGGTGCGTTCGGAGGGTCTGCGTCAGCGCTGTTCCTTGGCGCCGGAGCGCGCGTGGATGGGCAGCGCCATGGCGGCGCACACGAGCAGGATGCCGAGCGCGAAGACGACGGCCTGGAACGAGGGCACCATGAACGCGACGGCGAACGCCGCGAAGCCGGCGAGGAAGAGGATGCAGCTGATCAGGAACATCGCGCGCCTTTCTGGAAGTCTCCGACGATCCTACCGTGCGCGCGCAGGGGCATCCGGCTGTCGGATTCGCACAAACGGCGTGCGCGCGCCCACGCCGCGCCCTACCGTGTGGGCATGCCTGCGACGGGCGGAATGCCCTGCACCGACCGAACGGAGTGAGCAACGTGGCCACCGAGCTTCCCGGCGACCGTACCGAGCCGTACGACGTCACCTCTCCCCTCGACACCGACTACTACGCCGTCTTCGCCGACGTCTCCGGCGCGGATCGCGACGCGTGGGAGCGCGCGCGCACGCTCGTCGGCGAGTACTCGGATCGGATGGCGCAGGCGTGGGACCGCGCCGAGTACCCCGTGGAGGTGCTGCCGCGGATGGGCGAGCTGCACCTGCTCGGCGACGGCGTGGAGCACCCCGACCTCACGCCGATGTCGCCGCTCGCGGCCGGCCTGGTGAACATGGAGCTCTCGCGCGGCGACGGCTCGCTCGGCACGATCCTCGCGGTGCAGGGCGGCCTGGCCCTGCGCACCCTCGTCTTCTACGGCAGCGACGTGCAGAAGGACCGCTGGCTGCGCCCGCTGGCCACCGGAGGGGTGCTCGGGTCCTTCGCGCTCACCGAGCCGGTGCACGGATCCGACTCCACGTCGCTCGAGACGGTGGCGCGACGCGACGGCGGCGACTGGGTGATCTCGGGCGCGAAGAAGTGGATCGGCAACGGCGCCTCGGGCGGCATCACGTTCGTGTGGGCGCGGATCGACGACGAGACCGATACCGACCACGGCCAGGTCGGCTGCTTCCTCGTGGAGCAGGACGCGCCCGGCTACACCGGCACGGTGATCGAGGGCAAGGTCTCGCTGCGCGCGATCCACCAGGCGCACATCCGCCTCGACGGCGTGCGGGTGCCGGGCGATGCCCGCCTGCCCGGTGCGCACTCGTTCAAGGACACCTCGCGCGTGCTGTTCGCCACCCGATCCGGCGTGGCCTGGTCGGCGCTCGGCCACGCCACGGCGTGCTTCGAGGCCGCGCTGGCGTACTCGACGCAGCGCGAGCAGTTCGGCAAGCCGCTCGCGCGGTTCCAGATGGTGCAGGAGCGCCTCACGCAGATGCTGGCCGAGCTCACGGCCATGCAGCTGTACTGCCGCCGCCTGGCCGACGTCGAGGCGTCCGGCGCCCTGCGGCCCACCCAGGCGTCGCTGGCGAAGTACCACAACACCCGCGCTGCGCGCCGGATCGCGCAGACCGCCCGCGACGTGCTGGGCGGCAACGGCATCCTGCTCGAGAACCGCGTCATCCAGCACATGGCCGACATCGAGGCGATCCACACCTACGAGGGCACCGAGAGCGTCCAGGCCCTGCTGATCGGCCGCGACCTCACGGGCATGGGCGCCTTCGCCTGACCGACCCGGCGCCCCTGGTCACGGGGCATCGCCGGCGGCAGGATGGGCGCATGCCCCACGACATCCCCGCGCCGATGCTCGCGAAGGCGGTCCAGGGCATCCCGGACCCGGCGAAGCACGCCGGCGGACTGCAGTACGAGCCCAAATGGGACGGCTTCCTTCACTGAACCCGGGAAGGCCCGGTTGGACGTCAAGTGTGCGGCTCCGGGCGGAAGATCTCTTCCCAGGTGGTACCGAAGTCACGTGTCGTGACCACGCCACGTTGGTCGACGAGGGCGATCTCGTCGCCCGGCGTGACGGTGAGGGCCTGGGCGGCACCTTCGTACTCGCCTCCGGTGGCCCACTCGCCGCTGGGGAGCTGGTAGACGAGTGTGTTCTCGAAGCTGGTGCCGACCAGTAGCCCCAGGCTGTTCGTCGCGATCAGAACCATCCGCGGCGCAGTCTCGTCGAGCTCGAACGTCGCACCCGCGTCACGGCTGACATAGAGCCCTTCGGGAGTGGTCGCGTAGACGGTGTCGGAATCGTCGGGGTCGGCGAGCATGTCGCGTGCGTCGACGCCGACTCCGTCGTTCCAGGTGCGCCCGCCGTCGTCGGAGCGGTAGACGATGCCGAAGTTGTTCGCGTAGATGCGATTCGGATCGGATTCGCTGATGGCGAGGTCGTGGAAGTCGGTCTCACCGGTGAATGCAACGTTCGTCCAGGTGCGGGCGTTGTCGTCGGAGCGGATGAGGCCGAGATTCGGGCCGGCGAAGTGGTCGGGGCTGTTCGGCCCGGGGTGTCCGGAGGCATAGAGCTGACCGTCGACGGCGGTGAACCCCATGGCGTCGAAGTCGTTGCCGGCGACCGGTCCGCTGAGCTCCGCCGAGCGGGTGAGGGCGTCGAGTTGGTAGATGCCGCCGTGGCTGGCGATGAGCAGACCGCCCGTCTCGGGGTCGGAGGCGAGCCCGTGGACGTGCTCGAGGGCCACCTTGGTGTCGTGGTCGGGGTCCTCGGCTCGGATCAGAGCGCAGCCGGTGAAGAGGGGCGCAGTCAGGGCAAGGGCGGCGAAGGCGGCCAGGCGCCGTCAGGGAATGGCGGGGATGAAAGGCATGGGAGATCTCCGGGATGGTTCGGGCAGGACAGAGCCGGTGACCACCCGGACGGGGTGGCCACCGGCGCGGCGGGTGCTCACAGCTGGGCGAGCAGCTCCTGCATCTCGGTGATCTCGGCGGTCTGGTCCTCGACGATCTTCTGCGCGAGGGCGACGGCGTCGGGGTTCTGGCCGTTGTCGATCTGGGCCTGGGCCATGTCGATCGCACCCTGGTGGTGCATGATCATCTGCTCCAGGAACAGGCTCGATGCGGTTTCGCCGTCGGCTTCCTCGAGGGCGGCCATGTCCTCTTCGGACATCATGCCGCCGCCGTGGTCCATGCCGCCCATGTCGGTGTCCTGGCCCCAGTCTTCGAGCCACTGGTTCATGGTCTCGATCTCCGGGCCCTGAGCGGCCTTGATGCGCTCGGCAAGCGCGACGACGTCCGGGTGAACCCCGTCCTTGGCCAGCAGAGTGTCGGACATCTCTATGGCCTGCTGGTGGTGCATGACCATCTCCATCGCGAACGTCACGTCCGCGTCGTTGAACACCGCGCCACTGGCCTCAGCGGAGGCGCTGGGCGAGCTGCTGGTGCCGTTGCCGTGGTCCATGCCTTCCATATCGGAGCCACCGGTGTCGCTGCAACCGGTCAGGACGAGCGCGGTCGCGAGGATGCCGGCGTGGAATGCAATCGTGCGGATCTTCATGAGGGTCTGTCTCCTAAGTCGTTGTTGAGGGGCGTGCCGAAGCACGGGATCTGCGACAGCAGATGACCCTCAGGTGCGACTGATGGAGAGGACGTTCAGATCGGGAGGAACCGGCGGCGCCTCCGTGAGCGTCGCCGTGGCACGTGGCGGCGCCTGAGCGCGCGCAATGGTGACGACCCGGCCGGGGCGAATGGCGAGGACGATGCTGACGGCGAGCAGGGCGAGCACGCACGCCATGAACGCCATCGCGTCCATGCCGCCCCCGCAGTCGCCCTCAGCGCAGGGATCCGCCGCGGAATGATCACCGGCTGTGGCCGCGTCCGGGCTCGTGACGTCAACCATCGCGGGCTCACCGCCATGGTGCGTGCTCTCGCTGATCACCACGGGAGCGTGGTGGGTGCTGCCGCTGCTGAGCACGTGCATGCCGACGAGGCCAATCAGCACGCCGATGACGGCCGCGGCGGTGAGCAGGAAGGTGCGCGCCAGTGTGGCGTTCGGGCGCATCGCCCGGCGCAGCGTCATCACGCTCATCAGCGCACCTTCCTTCCCGCTCACACTCTACGAAACCCGCCTGTCAGGCACCGCGCAAGACGGCTGCCGCGGTGACCTCGGGGCGCATGTCGAGCCGGCGCAGCAGCTGCGCATTCAGCGCGACGACGATCGTCGACAGCGACATCAGGATCGCCCCGACCGACATCGGCAGCACGAACCCGAACGGGGCGAGCACGCCGGCGGCGAGCGGGACGGCGATCACGTTGTAACCGGCAGCCCACCACAGGTTCTGCTTCATCTTCCGGTAGCTGGCCCGAGACAGCTCCATCACCGACAGCACCGATCGCGGGTCGTCGCTGGCGAGGATGACACCGGCGGAGGCGATCGCGACGTCGGTGCCCGCACCGATCGCTATACCCACGTCGGCCTGGGCGAGGGCGGGAGCGTCGTTGACGCCGTCGCCGACCATCACGACCTTGCGGCCCTCCTCCTGCAGCTGCTTGACCTTGGAGGCCTTGTCCTCGGGACGCACGCCGGCGAAGAACCGGTCGATGCCAAGCTCCTCGGCCACGGAGGCGGCGACCGCTTCCGCATCGCCGGTGATCATCACGACCTGGACGCCGCGGACGTGGAGCGCCTCGATCGCCTCCCGGGACTCGCTGCGGATCTCATCGGCCAAGCGAAGCGCCCCGGCGACCTGACCGTCGATCAGGATGTGCAGGATGATCGCCCCCTCGCGGCGCCACTCGTCCGCGACGGGCAGCTCGGCGGATCCCTCCTGCTCGAGCAGGTAGGGGCCGCCGACCTGTACCAGGTGCCCGTCGACGGTGGCGCGCACGCCGACCGCCGGTGAGGACTCGAACCCGGAGGATCCCGGCACCGCCAGTCGCTTCTCGCTCGCGCCGTTCACGATCGCGCGTGCCAGGGGGTGCTCGGAGTCTGTCTCGGCCGCGGCCGCGAGGGCGAGCAGCCGGTCTGCGTCGATCCCGTCGGCGGGGTGCACCGCGGTGACCGCCGGGGCGCCCTTGGTGAGGGTGCCGGTCTTGTCGAACAGGACCGTGTCGATGGTGCGCATACTCTCCAGCGCCAACCGGTCCTTGATGAGCACTCCGCCGCGCGCGGCCCGCTCGGTGGCGATGGACACCACCAGCGGGATCGCCAGGCCCAGAGCGTGGGGACAGGCGATCACGAGGACGGTGATGGTGCGGACCACGGCCTGATCTGGGAGGCCCAGCAGCGTCCATACCAGCGCGGTGATGACGCCTGCGATCAGGGCGAACCAGAACAGCAGCGCCGCGGCGCGGTCAGCGATTCGCTGCGCGCGGGACGAGGAGCTCTGCGCTTCGGCAACCAGCCGCTGGATGCCGGCGAGGGTGGTGTTCTCTCCGATCGCGGTGATCTCCACGCGCAGGCCCGAATCGGTCGCGACAGTGCCGGCGACGACCTGGTCGCCCTCGGAGCGGCGGACCGGGCGGGATTCGCCGGTGATCATGGCCTCGTCCATGCTCGCGGAGCCCTGCACGACCCGCCCGTCTGCGGGCACGCGGCCGCCCGGGCGGACCACCACGACGTCCCCGACACGCAGGTCGGCGGGGGCGACGGTGACGGTGGTGTCGCCCTCGATGCGCTCGGCCTCGTCCGGCAGCAGCGCGGCGAGGGAGTCCAGCGCGGACGTCGTCTGGGCAAGGGAGCGCATCTCGATCCAGTGACCGAGCAGCATGATGACGATCAGCAGCGCGAGCTCCCACCAGAAGTCGAGCTCATGGTGCAGGACGCCCAGGCTCGCGCCCCACGAAGCCAGGAACGCGACCGTGATGGCCAGACCGATCAGCAGCATCATCCCGGGCTTGCGGGTGCGCAGCTCGCTGACCGCGCCGGTGAGGAAGGGCGCACCGCCCCACACGTACATCACCGTGCCGAGCACGGGTGAGATCCAGCTCACCCATGCGGCGTCGGGCAGCGCGTATCCCAGCAGCATGGCGAACATGCTCGAGAACGCCACCACCGGCACGGCGAGGGCGAGCATGATCCAGAACAGGCGGCGGAACTGCCCCACGTGATCACCGTGACCGGCATGCCCGCCATGGCCGACGTGCCCGCCATGACCAGCGTGCGCGGCTTGACCGGGATGCGCGCCGTGATTGTGCTCCGCTTGATCGTGACCGCTGTGGTCCTGGCTGCCGTGCGCTGCCGGTTCGGTCGCGACGGCTTCGCGCATACCCTCGGCGGTTGCCTCGGGATCCGTGTGCTCCGTGGTGCTGTCGTGTCCGGCGCGGTTGTGGCCGGCGTGCCCGTGCATGGTGTGATCGTGCTGGCTCATCGGAGCCTCCTCTGCGAGTTGCCGCCGCTGGACGGGCGGGAGGGCAGGAGTGGGTGGATGCTCGGCCGTGTCAGGCGTCGCTGACGGTGTAGCCGGCCTCAGCGACGGCGACGCGCAGCGCATCGGCGTCGACGGGAGCGGAGCTTCGGACCGTGACGGTCGAGGTGCCGCCCGCGGTGAGCGCGACCGACACGTCGTCCACGCCGGGAACCGCGGACAGCTCTTCGGTGACGCTGGCAATGCAGTGCGCGCACGTCATCCCCTCCACCAGCAGCGTGGCCGACAGTCCCGCTTCCACGGGCAGCTGTTGCGTCGTCGAGGCGCTCGGGGCGGCGCAGCAGGCGCATCCGACGCCGGCGTCCTTGAGACCCAGCTCGACTCGTTCGATCGTCATGATGATGTCCTTCCGGTGACGTGGTTCACGAGCGCACCAGGCGCGCGATGGCGGCGTTGGCTTCGCGGATCTTCTCCTCCGCGACCGGCCCGCCCTGCGCGGTCGCCTCGGCCACGCAGTGGCTGAGGTGGTCGCCGAGCAGCGACAGTGCCACCGCTTCGAGGGCCTTCGTCGCTGCGGAGACCTGCGTGAGGATGTCGATGCAGTAGTCGTCGTTCTCGACCATCCGCGCGATCCCCGCGACCTGTCCCTCCGCGCGGCGCAGCCTCTTCAGCAGCGCTTCCTTGTTGTCCGCGTACCCGTGCACGCGCCAATGATACATACCCCCACGGGGTATGCAACCCGGTGGGGGAATCTGTGCCGAGGCCCTACCGTGCCGAGGGTCGGGGAAGCGCCCCGATCGAGGAGAAGGAGGACGATATGACTGTTGCAGAGCAGATGCTGACCACTCACCCCCGGGCGGGCGCCGGCGCCGACACCGCGGCCTTGGTGCGCTGTATCGAGGCGTGCGTGGAGTGCGCCCAGGCGTGCACCGCGTGCGCAGATGCCTGCCTGAGCGAAGAGATGGTGGCTGACCTGACCGCGTGCATCCGCAAGAACCTCGACTGCGCCGACGTCTGCGCGACGACCGCCGCGGTCCTGTCGCGCCAGACCGGCTCGAACACCGACGTCCTGCGCGCCCAGCTCGAGGCATGCCGCGCGGCCTGTGCGTCGTGCGCGGCCGAGTGCGAGACGCACGCCCAGATGCACGAGCACTGCCGGGTGTGCGCCGAGGCCTGCCGCCGCTGCGAGCAGGCGTGCGCGGAGCTGTTGGGGGCACTGTGAGCCAGGCCGGGCACCACTCCGAGCACGAGGGCGTGCCGCACTCGAAGCAGGGCGGGATGCAGCACGGGGGGATGGCGAGCTACGGCAAGCTCGCCATCTCCCTCGCACTCAGCTTCATCGTGATGTACCTGCTCACCTTCGCGATGATCAACGTCTTCGCCGACTTCCTGCCCAACATCAGCAACCTCTACATGGCGCTGATGATGGTGTTCCCGATGGGGATCATCATGATCGCCGTGATGTGGAAGATGTTCCCCAACAAGCCACTCAACATCGGACTGCTCGTCGGCTTCGCCGCGCTGTTCGTGGTGGCGTTCCTCATGGGCCGAGCAGAAGCATTCGTCGGGGATGACCAGTTCCTGCGGTCGATGATCCCGCATCACTCCCGCGCGATCCTCGTCTGCGAGCAGTCCAACATCACCGACTCCGAGATCGTCACGCTGTGTGAGCAGATCGTTCAGTCCCAGCAGGAGGAGATCGACCAGATGAAGGACATCCTCGAGCGGCTCAACGATTGAGAACGCGACCGGCGTCGGCGCCCCACCGCACACCTGGCCCCGACGCGAGCTGGTGGTCGACGTGCTTCACAAGGTTGTCTTCGCCGTCATCACGGGAATCGTCGCAGACCGGATGATCCGACCGCACTTGGTCTCCACCAGGGGGCGAACCAGCCACTGACCAGGGCGACGCGCGAGGCGCGTTAGCACGCCTTCCTTCCGCTAGGGCTATGCGAGGGAGAGGAAGAGTTTCTCGAGTTCTTCGGGGCGTGTGGCATCTTCTGCGTCTGGGTCGGCGAGGCACTCGCGGAGGGCGCTTGAGATGACGAGGAAGCCGGCCCTGTCGAGCGCCTTCGAGACGGCGGCGAGCTGCTGCACGACGTCGCGGCAGTGGGCGTCCTGTTCGACGGCGGTGATGACCGCTGCCAGCTGCCCGTGTGCTCGGCGGAGCCGGTTGACGACCTTGCGCTTTGCCTCCTGGTCGTGCTCCGGTGCCGCGTCCGCGAGTGTGGGTGTGCTTGCCATGAGAGGTCCTTTCGTGAGCCCGAGTTGACAACCAGCATACCCCCGGGGGTATAGTCGGGCTACCGGCGGCGAATACTCCCCCGGGTATAGCGAAGGGATGCGCAGATGTGCCGAGCAGTGATGTGCCGCACGTGCGGCAAGACGACATGGGCCGGCTGCGGCCAGCATGTCGCGGCGGTGAAGAGCAGCGTCGCGAGCTCCGACTGGTGCGGTGGTCAGCACACCGCCGCGGAGCTGGAGGCGGCACAGGCGAACCGCGGCGGGTTCTGGTCACGCCTGTTCGGACGCTGAGGTCGGAGGACGCGCATGCCTACAAAGAACCTGACTGCTGAGACGTTCGAGAGCACCGTCACCGCCACCGGCATCGTGCTCGTGGACTTCTGGGCTGCCTGGTGCGGCCCGTGCCGCGCCTTCGCGCCCGTGTTCGAGTCCGCCTCGAACCGCCACCGCGACGTGGTGTTCGCAAAGGTCGACACCGAGGCTGAGCCTGAACTCTCGGCGGCTAACCGCATCACCTCGATCCCGACGCTCATGGTGTTCCGCGACGGAGTGCTCGTGTACTCCCAGCCCGGCGCGCTCCCGACACCGCAACTCGAGCTGCTGATCCAGAAGGCGCGTGAACTCGACATGGACGAGGTTCACCGGCAGCTCGCGCAGCGCACCGCCTAACCAACTCACACAGACTAAGAGCCCCGAAAGGAACACCATGTGCGCACGAATCATCTGCCCTGCGTGCGGCAAGCCCACGTGGGACGGCTGCGGCCAGCACATCGAGCAGGCCCTCGCAGGAGTCCCCGAGAACGAGCGCTGCTCATGCAACTGATCACGGATCACGAGGAAAGGAGCGATCGCGATGCTGCTTGAGCGCATCTACGACGAAGACCTCGCACAGGCCAGCTACCTGATCGGCTGCCAGCGCAGCGGCGAGGCCGTCGTGGTGGACCCACGACGCGATATCGGCGCTTATCTGGATCTCGCCGGCAAGCACGGCATGCGCATCGTCGCAGTGACCGAGACGCACATCCATGCCGACTACCTGTCCGGCACGCGCGAGCTCGCTGCGCACACCGGCGCGACCGCGTACGTATCCGACGAGGGCGGCCCGGACTGGACGTATGGGGCAGGCTTCGACACCGCCGTGCGCATGAAGCACGGTCACCAGATCACGCTGGGGAACGTCACGCTGGAAGCCGTTCACACCCCCGGACACACTCCCGAGCACCTGTCCTTCCTCATCACCGACGGCGCTCAGACCAACGAACCCGGCTACATGCTCACGGGCGACTTCGTCTTCGTCGGAGACGTCGGCCGGCCCGACCTGCTCGACGAGGCAGCCGGAGGCGTAGACACCCGCTTCGCAGGCGCCCACGCACTGTTCGCGAGCCTGCGCGATCACTTCCTCACACTTCCCGACTACGTGCAGGTGCTTCCCGCGCACGGATCCGGATCCGCCTGCGGAAAGGCGCTGGGAGCGATCGCCGCCTCCACGGTCGGGTACGAGCGTCGCTTCTCCTGGTGGGGTTCGTACCTCGCCAACGACGACGAGCAGGGCTTCGTCGAGGCGCTGCTGAGCGACCAGCCCGATGCCCACGCCTACTTCGCGCGGATGAAGACACAGAATCGTGTGGGACCGGCCGTGATCGGAGAGTTGCCGACGCTGAGCGAGTACACGACAGCCGAGCTGCTCGTCGCCCTGGCAGAGGATCGGGTGATCTTCGTCGACACCCGTCATCACAGTCAGGTGCACGAAGGAACGGTCGCGCGTTCGCTGAACGTGCCGGGCGAAGCCAAAGCGGCCACCTACGGATCGTGGGTCTACGACCCCGAAACCGAGTTCCGGCCCCTCGTGTTGCTGGCCGACTCCCGGGCCGCCGCAGAGCGGATCCGCGACCACCTCATCCGGGTCGGCATCGACAACGTACAAGGCTTCATCACGACCATCGAGGGTCTTTCATTGGTGCGTCCCAAGACTGTCGCGCCGGATCGGCTCGGTCAGATCGATCGCGCGCTTCTGCTGGATGTGCGCAACCGGACGGAGTTCGCCGCCGGCCACATCCCCGGCGCCGACCAGATGTCCGGCGGTCGCGTCATGTGGCACACCGACGGACTGCCTGAGACCGGCACCATCGTGACTTACTGCCAGAGCGGTGTCCGCAACAGCGTCACCGCGAGTGCCCTGCGGCGGGCCGGCTACGACATCGCCGAACTAGAGGGCAGCTACGCCGCATGGTCGGCGCTACCCGACGCAACCCGACCGGCCGCCTGACTCCCGCGGTGGGACCTCGATGAACTCGGATGATGGTCAACGCCGCGCCCGAGGTGGTCTCGAATCAGACCGACACAACGGTCTCGTATCCGGTTGACATAGCCAGGTGGTGTTAAGCACCTCCGTGAGGCGAAAATCGACCGGCTTCTCGAGCTGCTCGTACGTGCATGTCGTCGGGTCTCGGTCCGGACGCCACCGCCGGAACCTGGCCGTGTGTCGGAACCGGTCTCCCTGCATGTGGTCGTACGCCACTTCGACGACCAGTTCGGGGCGAAGCGGGACGAAGGAGAGGTCTTTGCCCTGGCTCCACCGGCTTTGAGTGCCCGGCATCCGGTCTTCCGTCGCAGTTCCAGCAGCGCCGGGCTGCACCCACGGATGGTCGTCCGTGCCGGCCTCCAGGTGGCAGGTCCATGGAAACATCCTGGCCGCATCTGCAGCTTTCGTCGCGATACTCAGCTGCCCGGAACCGCTTCGCTGGCGCGCTGCTTGGCAAGAGCCTCGTCTCGGCGTCGACGGATGTGCACCAAGCTCTCCTCGAGGGCGGCTACCTCGCCGAGCCAGACGTGCCGTCTGGCTTCCTCGAGACGTCCCTCGGCGTTGACCGCCATCTCTTCAAGGCGCGGGCTCTGTCGCGGGTCCACGTCCAGGAAGCGGCATTTCGCGCACGCGCTTTCGTGCACGCACGGCGTCGCGTACGGCCGGTGACAGTCGCCGAGCGCGACCTTGCGCAGCAGGAAGTGCTGCTCGAAGTCGCCCCACTCCGCCTCCGTCGCCTGTCGGAACTCGCCCTCGGGTCGCGCGCCCCGACGCCGTTCGATGAAGGCCTCGACTACGCCACCCCAGCCGAGGTCGAAGCCGCCTACTATCAATCACGAGAAGCCGCCCCGGCGCTCACATAGCGATCGGAACAGAACCCAGGGCGGTTCACGCCACCCAAATCGACCGCACCCCACCCCCGCACAAAGCGCCCACTATGTCCTGAGACTCAACCGTCCACTAAGTCCTGAGACTTCACAGTGTGCAGACGCCGCTGTCTCGGCGCACAGATGCTGTCTCGCTGAGAGGGGGCGGATCAGCGGGACGGGGGCGTGCTCATCCACTCCGGGTCGATCTTGGGCAGGCGCTTCACGCGCGGGCGGCGCTTGGGCCGCTCGGGGATGAGCGCGCGCATCTCGTCGACCTTGCCCCAGCACAGCAGCCGGTCTCCGGCCTCGAGCACGAGGCGGCCGGGCGGATTCGGGATGACCGACGAGCCGCGGTGCAGCGTGAGCACCGAGATGTCGCGCTGCCACAGCCCCGACTCGCGCAGCGTCTTGCCGACGAACTCCGCATCGCCGTGCACGACGATCTCGGCCACGCCGTAGCCGGTCGAGACGGCGAGCCGCTCGCGCACGTCGATGTGCGGGAACGCCACCTGGCCCGCGATGTAGTCGATGATCGCGCCCGCCACGTCGAGCCGCGTGGCCGTCTCGATGCCCTGCAGGCCCGGCGAGGAGTTCACCTCCATGACGAGGGGGCCCTCCGCCCCCTCGAGCATGTCGACGCCCGCCACCTTGAGCCCCATGATCTGCGCCGCCCGCACGGCCGTGCGCTCGTACTCCTCATCCAGCTCGACGCGCTCGACCGAGCCGCCGCGGTGCACGTTGGAGCGGAACTCGTCGCCGCTCGCGGAGCGCCGCATCGCCGCAACGACCCGGTCGCCCACGACGAGCGCGCGGATGTCGCGGCCCCTCGACTCCGTCACGAAGCGCTGGATGAGCACGTTCTGGCGCGCGGACTGCAGCGTCTCGATGATCGCCTCGGCCACCTTGTTGTCGGGGGCCAGGATGACGCCGATCCCCTGCGTGCCCTCGATGAGCTTGATGACGACGGGGGCGCCGCCGACGCGCTCGATCGCCGGGATCACGTCGGCGCGGTCGCGCACGAACGCGGTGGCGGGCATCGCGATGCCGTGGCGGGAGAGGATCTGGTTGGCGCGCAGCTTGTCGCGCGAGTTCGAGATGCCGCCGGCGGTGTTGGGCGTGTACACGTCCATCTGCTCGAACTGCCGCACGACGGCCGTGCCGTAGTACGTGATGGAGTTGCCGATGCGCGGCACGATCGCGTCGTAGTCGCGCAGCCGCTTGCCGCGGTACTGCAGATCGGGGTCGTCTCCCGACAGGTCGATCGCGAAGCGCAGGGTGTTGAGCACCTTCACCTCGTGGCCGCGATCGAGCGCGGCGGCGCGCAGTCGCTGGGTGCTGTAGCTGCGCGGCGCGCGGGAGAGGATGGCGATTCTCACGTGGTGATTCCCAGGATTCGGACGGACGGTGCGGTTTGATGGTTGCCGTGCCCCGCTCCCATCATCCACCCTCGCGCCTCGTCGGCTGGCGCGAATGGGTGAGTCTGCCCGGAACGGGCGTGGAGTGGCTCAAGGCCAAGGTCGACACGGGCGCGCAGACCTCGTCGCTGCACGCCTTCGGGCTCAAGGAGTTCACGCGCGACGGCCAGCCGTGGGTGCGCTTCGAGGTGCACCCCTGGCAGCGCAGCTCGGCCGACGCCGTCACGCTGGAGCTTCCCGTGCACGACCGCCGCAGGGTGCGCAGCTCGTCGGGCCACTCGCAGAAGCGCTACGTCGTGCTCATGGACGTGCGCCTGCTCGATGAGGTGATCCGCGCCGAGGTGACCCTCAGCCGCCGCGACGCCATGGGCTTCCGCATGCTCATCGGGCGCGAGCTGCTGCGCAAGGGCTTCCTCGTCGACGCGCATCAGTCCTACCTGGGCGGCAGGCCGCCCAAGGCCGTGCGCCGCGCCAACCGCAGCACCGATGACGCGGAACCGCAGCAGGACGCACTCTGAACGCGGAGCCGTTCCGCAACCGATCTCCGCATCGGATCGGTATCGGTTCTCCTCGTGAGGCGGTGTGAGCCGGCCCGCGCTCGATAGCGTGGCAGCGACATCACCACAGGGGGGACTCTCATGAGCACGAACACGCCTTCGACGC
This sequence comes from Microbacterium sp. NPDC003461, assembly GCF_053588335.1. Classification (NCBI taxonomy): domain Bacteria; kingdom Bacillati; phylum Actinomycetota; class Actinomycetes; order Micrococcales; family Microbacteriaceae; genus Microbacterium; species Microbacterium sp. NPDC003461. The sequence continues at coordinate 27,081 of NZ_JBSFPT010000004.1, forward strand.
CTGCCGGCTGGTACCCGAGCGAGCGCACCGGTCAGCTGCGCTACTGGGACGGCGCGCAGTGGACCGAGCACTACCAGCCCGCCGCGCCGGCACAGCCCGCACCGCCGCAGCCGGCCGCGCCGCAGCAGCCCGCGGCACAGCAGCCCGCGGCGTGGCAGCAGCCCGCGGCACAGGCGCCCGAGGCGGGCGTTCCCGGCATCCCGTCCCCCCAGCAGTTCGCCGCCACCGGCCGGCCCGCCGCGTACGGCCAGGCCCCGTCCGGCGACGTGCCCGCGGCCGCGCCCGGGTACGGGCAGGCGCCCGCCGCAGCCGGAGCACCGTACGGCCAGGCATCGGCGTACGACACCGCCGCCCCGACGTTCGCGGGCACCGCGCCGGCCCCCGGGCGGAAGAAGGGCCTCGGCAAGGGCGCGATCGCGGGCATCGTCGCGGGCGCCGTGGTCGTCGCCGGCGCCGCCGTCTGGGGCGGCGTCGTGCTGTTCGGCGGGCTGGGCGGCGCGGGCGGCTGCCCCACCCCCGACGCGGCCCTCTTCGACGGGCTCACCGAATCCGGCGGCGCGGAGGGCGTCTCGGCGGCCGAGCTCGCCGACGCCTCCGCGCTCTCGCCGGACGAGATCCAGTCCCTGTTCGGCGACGCCTGCGTGTACACCGCGTCGGGCGAGATCGAAGGCGCGCTGGGCTCGCCCGCGACGGGCGAGATGACCATCGCGCTGAGCTCGGACGGCGCCGTCGACCCCGCGTCCGTCGCCGACACGTTCGAGGCGGCCGGATGGTCCGACCTCGGCGCGCTCGCGGCGCTCGGTGGCGAGGACACCGGCGGCATGGGCATGTGGATCGAGGGCGACATGGCCTCGCTCATCACGAGCGAGACGACGGCCATGACGATGGCGATCGGCATGGAGTTCGAGGCGGCCAAGGAGCAGATGAGCGATGAGGAGCTGAAGGAGCTCGAGTCGCGCTTCCCCGGCCTGGACTACATGCTCGTGGTGGTCACCACCAGCGAGTGACCCGGGCCCGCCCGTCACTCCTTCTTCGCCCGGCTCGGCTGTACCCGCGGCGGCTCGCCCGGCATCTTCGGGAAGTCGGGAGGGAAGGGCAGCTCGCCGAGCCCGTCGGCGAGGTCCCGCTCCCACCACTCCAGCAGGGTGTCGATCCGGGCCGGGCTCTCGTCGATCCCGGCCCACGGATCGCCGACCTCCTCGAGGCGGCGGGGCACGGTGCGGATCGTGAACTCGTGCGGCTCGAGGCCGTCCAGCTCCTCCCACGTCACCGGCGTCGACACGGTGGCCGCCGGCAGGGGGCGCGGGCTGTAGGCGCCGGCCATCGTGCGGTCGCGATTGGCCTGGTTGAAGTCCACGAAGATGCGCTCTCCGCGCTCCTCCTTCCACCAGCTCGTCGTGACGCGATCCGGCATCCGGCGCTCGAGCTCGCGGCCCGCGGCGATGACCGCGTGCCGCACGTCGAGGAACTCCCACTCCGGCACGATCGGGCAGAACACGTGCAGGCCGCGATTGCCGCTCGTCTTGAGCCACGGCTCCAGTCCCGCCTCGTGCAGCACCTCGCGCAGGCCGTGGGCGGCCCGCACGGCGTCGGCGAAGTCGGTGCCCGGCTGCGGGTCGAGGTCGATGCGCAGCTCGACCGGCCGGTCCGTGTCGCTCGTCCGCGAGGCCCAGGGATGGAACACGACGGTGTTCATCTGCGCCGCCCACACGACGGCGGCCGGTTCGGTGAGCACCAGCTGCGGGTGACGGCGGCCGCTGTTGTACGTGACGGTGACCGCCTCGACGTAGTCGGGCGCGCCCTTGGGCGGGTTCTTGGAGAAGAAGCTCTCGCCCTCGATCGACTCGGGGAAGCGCTCCAGCGACACCGGCCGCCCGCCGTTGTGGGCGAGGAACGGATCGGCCACGGCGATGAGGTACTCCGCCAGCTCGCGCTTGGTGATGCCCGCCTCGGGCCACAGCACGCGGCCGGGGCTCGACAGCGAGACCTCCCGCCCGCCGGCCTCCAGGGTGATCCGCTCCGACGCCATGCCCCGAGGCTAGGGGTCGGGCCCGCGCCGGCGAAAGGGCTTGACGCCGGGGTCAGTCGGCCAGGGCCAGAACCGGGGCGAGCTCCTCGCGCGTGAGGGTCATGAGCGGACCGGCGGGATCGATGATGATGCCGCCCACCTGCGGGTTGTCGCGCAGGGCCCGCGCGATCTTCTCGACGGCCAGGGGCAGCGCCTTCTCGTCGCGGCCGAGCGCCGCGATCTCGAGCGGGTGCGAGAACACCTGCAGCAGCCGGGTGCCGTCGGCCAGGCGCGCCTCCGCGATCCCGAGCTTCTCGCTGTCGTTCTGCGAGGGCCCGACCGCCACCCACAGCGGCGGGCGCTCCGCCAGCAGGGTGGCGAGACGGTGCGGCGTGTCGGCCTGCCGCGGCTCGGCGAGCAGCGACTTGACGCGCGCCTGCGGATCGGCCTCGGCGAAGGCCTTCTCGAGCACCTGGCGGGGCAGCACGGCGCGGCGCGGCGACTGGTTGTCGAGGATGAGGCCCGCGTAGGTGCCCTCGAGCAGGTGCCGCACCAGCGCGGCGACCGGCTGGCCGATCGCGGAGGTCTGCGTGTCGCCGTCGGCCGTGACGGCCTCGCGCAGCGCGCGGCCCGAGCTGTAGGCGAGCATGTAGTCCTTGTCGCCGGCGTGCGCGACACCGAAGGTGATCTGCCCACCGTCGGCGAGCTGCTGACGCGCGTCGCCCTGCACGCGCAGGTAGAGGTTGCCCTGCATCGCCTGGCGGACGACGCCCAGCACCTGGGCGCCCGAGGGCTTGTCGGGCAGCGCCGCGAGCGCGTCGCGCACGAGCGCGTTGTCGCGCAGGCCGGGCACGGTCTCGTGCTCCGTCGGCGGCGCCGCGGGCGCGAACGGCAACCCGGGGCGCGCGTTCGAGCGGGGCGTGGCCTGCATGCGCATGCGCGGGTCGGCTGCGGCGCGCGCGACGAACGGATCGGCGCGCGGGCTGCCGTCGCGGGGCGCGGGCGGCTCGACGGGGGCGCCGGTGCCGCCGAGTCCCGTGAACGACGACATCGAGATGCTCACGTTCGGGGTGTCCGCGGGGGCCGGTGGGGCGTCGGCGGGGGCCAGGGACGCGTCGGCGGCCGACCGCGCGGCGTCGCCCTCCGGGCGTTCCGTCTCGCTCGCCTCGACCGCCTCGTCCCTCCTCGGGTCGCGGTCGTCCTTCTTCTTGCGTGAGAACAGGCCCATGCGCCCAGCGTACGTGGCATGGGTGACGCGCGGGGCGCGCTCCCCGGCGCCTCAGAGCTTCGCGATGGGCGCGACCTTGATGAGCAGCTTCTTCGCCCCGGCCCTGTCGAACCGCACGTGGGCGATGCGCTTGGCGCCCTCGCCCGTGACGGCGTCGACGCGCCCCTCGCCGAAGTCGTCGTGCCGGATGCGGTCGCCGGGCGCCAGCTCGAGGTCGCCGTTGTCGCGCACCTTGTTCGTGACGAGCCCGGGGAACCGATCCATCGCCGTGGACTTCGGCTTCAGCCCGCCGCCGGCCGGCAGCGGCTTCGCGCCCCACCGGTCCGCACCGGACGCGGGCCGGCGCGCGTTCAGCGCGCGCGACTGCGTGCCGCCGCGCCCGTTCACGTCGCCCGGCGACTGGCGCCAGTCGATGAGGTGGGCCGGGATCTCCTGCAGGAACCGGCTGGGCATCGCCACCGACACCTCGCCGAACTGCGCGCGCGTCATCGCCAGCGAGAGGTACAGCCGCTTGCGGGCGCGCGTGATGCCGACGTAGAACAGGCGCCGCTCCTCCTGCGGCCCGCCCGGCTCGCCGGCCGAGATCCGGTGCGGGATGAGGTCCTCCTCCACGCCCGTGAGGAAGACGTGGTCGAACTCGAGGCCCTTGGCCGTGTGCAGCGTCATGAGCGACACCGATCCGGACTCGTCGTCGAGGTCGTCGCTGTCGGCCACGAGCGCGACCTCGGTGAGGAAGTCGAGCAGCGTGCCCTCGGGGTTGTTGCGCGCGAACTCGCGCGTGACGGCCACGAGCTCGTCGAGGTTCTCGACGCGGGCCTCGTCCTGCGGGTCGCGCGAGGCGCGCAGCGCGTCGTAGTAGCCCGATCTGTTCAGCAGCAGCTGCAGTCCCTCGGTCACCGCCGTGGGCGGTGCCGCCTCGCCCGAGGCGGGCAGCATGATCTCGGTCGCCTCGCGCAGCACGGCGTCGAGGTGGGCGATCGCGGCCTGCAGCTTGGGCCCCACGCCCAGCTCCGCCGCGTTCGAGAGGGCGTCGCGGAACGTGATGTCGTGGTCGGCGGCGAACTGCGCGATCCCCGTCTCGGTGACCGCGCCGATGCCGCGCTTGGGCTTGTTCAGGATGCGCCGCACGGCCATCTCGTCGGCGGGGTTCGCCACGGCGACGAGGTACGCCAGCGCGTCCTTGATCTCGGCGCGCTCGTAGAACTTGGTGCCGCCCATGATCTTGTAGGGCACGGCGGCGCGGATGAAGATCTCCTCGAGCGCGCGGGACTGCGAGTTGGTGCGGTAGAACACCGCGATGTCGCCGTAGGCGGCGCCGGCTCGGTGCAGCGCCTCGATCTCGTCGGCGACGAACTGCGCCTCGTCGTGCTGCGAGTACCCCGTGAAGCCGACGACCTTCTCGCCCGTGCCGGCGTCGGTCCACAGGCTCTTCGCCTTGCGGTCGAAGTTGTTCGCGATCACCGCATTGGCCGCATCGAGGATGTTCTGGGTCGAGCGGTAGTTCTGCTCGAGCAGCACCACCTTGGCGCCGGGGAAGTCGCGCTCGAACTCGCTGATGTTGCGGATGTCGGCGCCGCGGAACGCGTAGATCGACTGATCCGAGTCGCCCACCACCGTGAGCGACGCCGCCTCTCCCTCGTCCATGAGGGCCAGCATCCCGCCGCCCACGTCCTGCGACGACTGGATCGGGCGCGTGAGCTCATGGATGAGCGCGTACTGCGCGTGGTTCGTGTCCTGGTACTCGTCGACGAGGATGTGCCGGAACCGCTTGCGGTAGACGTCGGCCACCTGTGGGAAGGCGCGGAACAGGTACACCGTCTGCGCGATGAGGTCGTCGAAGTCGAACGCGTTGGCCCGGCGCAGCTGCCGCTCGTAGTCGCGGAAGACGTCGATGAACACGCGCTCGGCGGGATCGTCGTGGCTCACCGTGCGGGCGTACGCGTCGGCGTCGGACAGCTCGTTCTTGAGCTTCGAGATCTTCGACTGCACGGCCGCCGGCGTCAGGCCGAGCGCGTCGGCCTCGTGCTCCTTGACGAGCCGCTTGATGAGGGCGCGCGAGTCGCCCGAGTCGTAGATCGTGAACGCCTTCGTGAAGCCGAACTGCTCGGCCTCGCGGCGCAGGATGCGCACGCACGCCGAGTGGAACGTCGAGATCCACATGCCGCGGGCGCTGTCGCCCACCAGCTGCTCGACGCGCTCGCGCATCTCCTGCGCGGCCTTGTTCGTGAACGTGATGGCGAGGATCTGCGACGGCCACGCCTCGCGCGAGCGCAGCAGCGACGCGATCCGGTGCGTGAGCACCCGCGTCTTGCCCGATCCCGCACCCGCGACGATGAGCAGCGCGGGCCCGCGGTACTCCACCGCCTCGCGCTGCTGCGGGTTGAGGCCGTCCGGCAGCGGATCGCCGGCCGGGCCGGATCCGTGCACGATGAGGGGCGAGGAGGCGTCTGACATGTCCCCTCAAGTCTAGGTTCGGGCACCGACGCCGCCGCCCGCGGCGCCGGATCCGGCGCACGGCCGGCACCTCGCGACCCCGGGGAAGCCGCGCGCGGCCGGGATACCACCCGATTCACGGGTTGCGGCATATCGCGGGGCGATACCGTCGAGGGATGAGCACGCGCATGCCGCCGGCGATGGGTCCGCTGGAGCCCGAAACCCAGCGTCTGGGCGACGCCGTGTTCGAGCGGATCGGCGACGCGATCGTCGAGGGGCGTCTGCAGCCGGGCGAGCGGATCCGCGATGTCGACATCGCCGCGGAGCTCGGCGTCTCGCGCATGCCGGTGCGCGAGGCGCTGCAGCGGCTGGAGCGACTCGGCCTCGTGGAGATGTCCGCCAGCCGGTTCACGCGCGTCACCGAGATCTCCGGAGAGGACGTCGACGCGGCGATGGAGTACCTCGGCTATCAGGTGGGCATCGCGGTGCGGATGGCGGCGCGCATGCCCGATGAGGAGCTGCGGCAGACGGTCGACCTCGCTCGCGAGACCGCGTCCCTGTGCCGGTCCACGCCGTCCGCCGACTCCATCGAACCGCCGCTCGAATCCGTGTTCGCGATCTACGACGCGGCCGGCGCCCTGTACTCCCGCCTGGCCGACTGCTGCGGCAATCCCGTGTTCATGCGCGCCTACCGCGACGCGTGGATCGTCCTGCGGCGCGCCCAGCGCGGCAGGCCGCGCCTCATCCAGGCGCCCTCGGCGATCGCCGAGGCGTTCGACCGTCTGGCGGACGCGCTCGAGCGGCGCGACGCGTCCGGCTCGGAGGGGATCATCCGGAGCGTCTTCCGCCTGGACGACGCTCCCACGCCCGCCGGCTGAGCGCTCGGATCAGCGGAAGAACGCGACGCCGAGATCCGTGTGGTCGACGAAGACGCCGTCGACACTGCTGTCGCGGATGATCCGCCACTCGGCCTCGTAGTCGCCGAACGCCGCCTTCCCCCCGCCGGAGCGGAACTCGCCCACGAGGAACGCGTTCTCCGGTCGGCAGGTCCACGTGTACACGCGCAGACCGCGCGCGTGCGCGTCGGCGACGACGGACGAGGGCCCCGTGGCGCGCCCGCGCCGGTCCGGCGCGAGGATCATCCTCTTGTCCACGCTGATGCCGTCCACCCGCCCCACCAGGCGGTCCAGTCCCTCCGGGCGTGCCGTCGCCGCGTACGTCGGCGCGTCCGCGCCGTGCGCCGCGACGAGGTCGGCCGGGCTGCCCTTCGCCTCGAGCAGGTAGACGAACGACGCCGTGAGCCCGGCCTCGCGCAGGCGCGTGAGCACCGTGGATTCGAACGACTCCACCACGAGCGGCCGGCGCCCGTCGTCCCAGCCCGCGGCGCGCAGGTCGCGGAGGATGAGCGGCACGAGGTCGAGCCCGACGGAGGTGAAGTACGTGGCGTGCTTCACCTCGAGCACGACCGCGATCTCCCGGCCGTGCGCGAGCGAGGCGCGGGCGGTCAGCTCGAGCAGGTCGGTGAGGCGCAGCATCGGCTGCGTGTCGTCGAAGCTCGCGCTCGCGGGGCGCAGCTGCGGGATGCGCTCCCGGCACCGCAGCGCCGCCAGCTCCTCCCACGTGAAGTCCTCGGTGAACCAGCCCGTCAGCCGCGCGCCGTCCACCGTCTTCGTGGTGCGGCGATCCGCGAACTCGGGGCGGTCCGCCACGTCGGTGGTGCCCGAGATCTCGTTCTCGTGCCGCACCACGAGCACGCCGTCGCGCGTAGCGACGACGTCGGGCTCGACGGCGTCGCAGCCCATCTCGAACGCCAGCTCGTACGCCGACGGCGAGTGCTCGGGCCGGTAGCCGGACGCGCCGCGGTGCGCGACGACGAGCGGCGGACGAGGCGACATGGTCCCCAGGCTAATCCGGGCGCTTCCGCGCGCGGGCGCCGCGGAGAAGCGCGCGGTGGGGAAAACCCCCGAAGCCCGTTGCGCCGTGGGCGAAATCCCCGAAGCCCCAGGCGCGCCATAGGGATCGCCATTACTGTGGAAGGAAGGCGCCGCGGCCGGCGCCGAACGAGACCTTGGAGTGTGACCGATCATGGCCAGCCCCGGATTCAACAACCCCGTCTTCCAGGCGCCGCAGTCGCGGCAGGGCGGTTACGGAACGCCCCTGCAGCCGCCCGTGGCGCAGCAGCAGCCGAACGCCGGCGCCGTGCAGGCCGGGCAGTTCTCGCACATGGGCGTGGACGCCGCCGCCCAGGCCCGTATGGAGGGCGCGTACGCCTCCCCCACCGCCGGCTCGCTCGAGACCGGACGCATGACCGTCGAGGACACCGTCATCAAGACGGTCGTGCTCTTCGGCGCGATGCTCGTGTTCGCCGCCATCGGCTGGGTGTGGACGCTCGGCGGCAGCCTCAACCCGCAGGCCGTCGGCGCCGTGAGCTTCGTGCCGTGGATCGTGGGCGCGCTCGGCGGCTTCGTGCTCGGACTCGTCAACTCGTTCAAGAAGCAGCCCAGCGTCCCGCTCATCTTCGCGTACGCCGCGTTCGAGGGCCTCTTCGTCGGCGGCATCTCGGCGTTCTTCGAGGCCATCTGGCCGGGCATCGTCTTCCAGGCGACGCTCGCGACCGTCTCCGTCGTCGGCGTCACGCTCGCTCTCTTCGCGAGCGGCAAGGTCCGCGCCTCGGCGAAGGCGACGAAGATCTTCATGATCGCGATGATCGGCTACCTGGTCTTCTCGCTGCTCAACGTCGTCCTGATGTGGACCGGCGTGAACACCGACCCGTGGGGCCTGCGCTCGGCTGAGTTCATGGGCATCCCGCTCGGCCTCATCATCGGCATCCTCGTCGTCTTCATGGCGGCGTACTCGCTCGTGCTGGACTTCGACATGATCCAGCAGGGCGTGCGCAACGGCGCCCCCCGCAAGTACGGCTGGATGGGCGCCTTCGGCATCATGGTCACCGTCGTGTGGCTGTACATCGAGATCCTGCGCATCATCGCGATCCTGCGCGGCAACGACTGAGTCGCCGCTCTCCGCGAAGGCCGTCCCCTCGGGGGCGGCCTTCGTCGTCTCCGGGCGTCGTCTCCGGGATCCGCCGAGGGCTGATCCGCCCGGGGCGGATTCCCGCACGCGGCCGGCGCGGGCGGCGCCCGCTGGGCACATGGCAGAAGACAGCACCGTCCCCCGGTTCACCGCAGACGCCCGGCGCGAGCTCTATCACCACCGCGTGCTCGTGCTCGACGGTCCGCTCGACGACGACAACGGCACCCTGCTCACCACGCAGCTGGTGGCGCTGGCGGCCGAGGATCCGGCCGGCGACATCGCCCTGTGGATCCGCTCCCCCGGCGGCTCCGTGCCGTCGATGCTCGCGATCCGCGACGTCATGCGGCTCGTGCCGTGCGACGTGGCGACGCTCGACCTGGGCATGGCCTACAGCGCGGGGCAGTTCCTGCTCTCGGCGGGCGGGAGGGGCAAGCGGCGCGCGCTGCCGCACGCCAAGGTGCTGCTGCACCAGGGCTCGGCGGGCATCGGCGGCACGGCCGTGGACGTGGAGGTGCAGGCCGAGGACCTGCGCCAGATGCGCGACACCGTGCTGGGCCTGATCGCGGAGGACACGGGGCAGCCGGTGGAGCGCGTGTTCGAGGACTCGCTGCACGACCACTGGTACTCGGCGCAGGAGGCGCTCGAGTACGGCTTCATCGACGCGATCGTGAGCGACTTCGACGACATCATGCCGCGCCGGCGGCGGCCCCTCGGGCTCGGGGCGGATCTCGGCGCCAACGACGAGGAGGGCGCCCGATGAGCGGCTACACGATCCCCAACGTGATCACGCGCGACGCCCGCGGCGAGCGGATCATGGACGTCTACTCGCACCTGCTGAGCGAGCGGATCGTCTACCTCGGCACGGGCATCGACGCCGGCGTGGCCAACGCGCTCATCGCGCAGCTGCTGCACCTCGAGGGCTCCTTGAGCCCGCGCTCGACCTCCGACAGGTACTGCACCGAGACGCCCGCCCGCGCGGCGACATCGGCGAGCGTCTCGCCGCGCTCATGGCGTCGGCGGCGCAGCTGCTCCCCCACCAGATGGCGCCACAGCGGATCGATCCGCGGGGCGCGGCGGGCGTCGGGAGCGGGGAACGGGATCGGCTCGGCGATGTCCACACGATAGGCGGGCCGCGCGGCCCGCACAGCCCGTTCCGCTCACGGCAGAACGGCGGATCCCGCTCAGCGCCGCGGCGGGCCCGACAGTGCGGCACGAACGGCGTCGCCGAAGGCGCGCAGCGACGGCGCGAACCCCTGCGCCGCGGCCGACGCGTAGGCCTCCTCCTCGAGTGCGGGGCGGTCCGGAGCCGTGAGGATCGCGCGGAGGGCACCGGCGAGCGCGGGGATGTCGCCGTCCGGCACGACCGTGCCGCCGCCGTGGGCGAGCATGTCGCGCGGGCCGTACGGGATGTCGTAGGCGACCACCGGCACGCCGTGCGCGAGCGCCTCGACGACCACGAGCCCCTGCGCCTCGTTCGTGCTCGTGAGCAGCAGCGCCTGCGCGCGGCCGAGCGCCGGCAGCGGGTCGGGGTCGTAGCCGTACCACGTCACGGCGTCGGCGATGCCGAGCTCCGCCGCGAGCGCCTCCAGCATCTCGCGCTCGGGCCCGTCGCCGTGCACGTGCAGGTGCGCGTGCGGCACGTCCGCGCGGACGAGGGCGAGCGCGCGCAGCGCGTGGTCGACGCGCTTGCGCGGCGACAGCGAGTTGAGCATCGCCACGCGGCCGGGCTCGCGCGGCTCGTCCGAGCGCGTGACCGGCGGGGCGGGATGCGGCGCCACGAACGAGCGGGCGACGTCCGGCCCGAAGCGCCGCTCCACGTCGGCGCGCTGGCTGGGCGTCAGCCACGTGACGGCGTCGTATCGGTGGGCGGTGCCGAGCCAGCTCGCCCAGGCGTCGGCCATCGGCGCATCCCAGGTGTGCGGGGGCAGGGTGTGGTTGGCGTGCGTCTCGTGCACGATCCGCAGGTCGGCGTCGAGCGCCGGGGCGGCGTCGGCGACGAGCACCTCGCCGATCTGTCGCGCCTCGCACACGACCACGGGCACGAGGCCGGTCGCGGTCGCCGCCTCGCGCGCCATCCGGTTGAGCCACACCCGGTACAGCGCGCCGAAGCCCGGCAGCCAGCCGGCGGGCTCCCCCGCATCGTCGTACACGGTGACGGCCGCGTCGCTGTGCATCCAGGCGGGGTCGCCCGTCACGACCGGCAGCCCCACCAGCGGCGCGCCCGCGTCGTCGCGCACGAGATTCTCGGCGAAACCGGATGCCGGTGCCGGCAGCGGCCGCGCGGCCTCGAGCAGCCAGGAGCGGTCGGCGCGCAGGTCGTCGTACACATTGCGGAACGCGCGGCCGTCGTCGATGAGGCCCCGCCGCGCCCACTCGTCCCGGATCCGGTCGTTCTCGTCCCGCGTCGCGACGTTGACGGTGAGCACGAGCGACTCCCCGCCGGCCCGCCGCAGGTCGCGCGCGCGCCGCATCACGGCGACGGCGAACCCGGCGTCGAGCCGCGGATCCACCCGCCCGGCCACGAGCAGGTACACGGCCGGCGGCACGAGATCGTTCACGCCCCCATCCTCTCCCGCGAGACAGCTTTCCCGCGCCGAGACAGCGTCGTCACGCCGCTGTCTCGGCGCGCAGTTGCCGTCTCGCCGAGTCAGCGACGCGGGAGGGTCACTCCCACTCGATGGTCCCCGGGGGCTTGGAGGTCACGTCGAGCACGACGCGGTTGACCTCGCTCACCTCGTTCGTGATGCGGTTGGAGATCTTCGAGAGCACGTCGTACGGCAGGCGCGTCCAGTCCGCCGTCATGGCGTCCTCGCTCGACACCGGACGCAGCACGATCGGGTGGCCGTAGGTGCGGCCGTCGCCCTGCACGCCCACGCTGCGCACGTCGGCGAGCAGCACGACCGGGCACTGCCAGATCTCGCCGTCGAGGCCCGCCTTCGTCAGCTCCTCGCGGGCGATGGCGTCGGCCTCGCGCAGGATCTCGAGGCGCTCGCGCGTGACCTCGCCGATGATCCGGATGCCCAGGCCCGGGCCGGGGAACGGCTGGCGGCCGACGATCGCCTCGGAGATGCCCAGCTCGCGCCCGATCGCGCGGACCTCGTCCTTGAACAGCGTGCGCAGCGGCTCGATGAGCTCGAAGTCGAGGTCCTCGGGCAGCCCGCCCACGTTGTGGTGGCTCTTGATGTTGGCGGTGCCGGCACCGCCGCCCGACTCGACGACGTCCGGGTAGAGCGTGCCCTGCACGAGGAACCGGATCGGCTCGCCCTCGGCCTTCGCCTCGGCCACGAGGTCGCGCTGCACCTGCTCGAACGCGCGGATGAACTCGCGCCCGATGATCTTGCGCTTCTCCTCGGGATCCGTCACACCGGCCAGGTGGCCGAGGAACGTGTCGGCGGCGTCGACGGTGATGAGCCGCACGCCCGTGGACTCGACGTAGTCCTTCTCCACCTGCTCGCGCTCGCCCTTGCGCAGCAGGCCGTGGTCCACGAAGACGGCGGTGAGCTGGTCGCCGACGGCGCGGTGGACGAGCGCGGTCGAGACCGCGGAGTCCACGCCGCCCGAGAGCGCGGAGATGACGCGGGCCGATCCGACCTGCTCGCGGATGCGCGCCACCTGCTCCTCGATGACGTTGCCGCTGTTCCAGTCGGCGGCCAGGCCCGCGGCCTTGTGCAGGAAGTTCTCGATGACCTTCTGCCCGAAGTCCGAGTGCTTCACCTCGGGGTGCCACTGCACGCCGTAGAGGCAGGCCTCGGCGTTGCCGAAGGCGGCGACGGGGGTCGCGGCAGTGGAGGCGAGCACCTCGAAGCCCTCCGGCGCCTGGCGCACCTGGTCGCCGTGGCTCATCCACACGTTCTGCGCGGCCGGCTGCCCGGCGAGCAGCACGCCGCCGTCGCCGACGAGCGTGGCATCGGTGGCCCCGTACTCGCGCAGCCCGGTGTTGGCGACCTCGCCGCCGAGCGCCTGCGCCATCACCTGGAAGCCGTAGCAGATGCCCAGGGTGGGGATGCCGAGGTCGAAGATCGAGGCGTCGAACGTCGGCGCCCCCTCGGCGTAGACCGACGACGGCCCGCCGGAGAGGATCAGGGCGACGGGCTCCCGCGCCTCCACCTCGGCGCGCGTGATCGTGTGCGGCACGAGCTCGCTGAACACGCCGGCCTCGCGCACGCGGCGTGCGATCAGCTGCGCGTACTGCGCGCCGAAGTCGACGACCAGGACCGGTCGCTGGGCGGTGTCGGCGCTCATCGGCCGGCCTCCTCGGGGGTTGCGGACGCCGCGGCGCCCTCGGTCGCGGCGGCCTTGGCCGCGCGCTTCTCGGCAGCACGCTGCTCGCGCTCGGCGAGGTAGCGCTTCACGTCACGGGCGACGATGCCCTCCATCACGAACGACAGGAACGGCACCACGCCGCCGCCGGCGAGCATGAGGAAGCGGCCGAAGCCCCAGCGCATCAGGCTCCACAGGCGGAAGCAGGCGAACAGGTACACGACGTAGAACCAGCCGTGCACGATCAGGATCCCGAGCGACAGATTGATGCCGTCGCCCGTGGAGACGATGTCGCAGCCGCCGGCGCCCATCGCGAACTGCGAGTACCACAGGCAGTCGGCGCTCGGCAGCACCTCGGCGAACCAGAGGAAGCCGCCCGATCCGCCCAGGAAGAGCTCCACGTGCAGGGGCGTGTACTTCAGGATCATCTCGGCGACGAGCAGCAGCAGCCCGACGCCGGTGATCACCGAGCAGATCTGATAGAACCGCAGCGCGCCTCGGATTTTGGGGAACGAAGCGAGCCGGGGTTGCGCCATGCACCCATTCTAGGCGGGCGAGCCTGGGCCTCCGCCGCGCGCCGATCGGCGCCGGAGCGGCGGCGCAAGCGGCGCCGCTAGAGATCGTCCTCGTCGTCGAGCGCGTCGGGGTCGACGCCCTCGATCTGCTCGAGCTCGCGCTCCCACGCGTCGCGCGCGAGGCGGTACCAGAGGTAGAACGCGAAGCCCGCGAACACGGCCCACTCGATCGCGTAGAAGATGTTGAGCCAGTTGATCGGGCTGCCCAGCTCCGGCGCCGGCGACGAGATCGCCTCGAGCCCCGCGTCGCCGATGCCACCGGTCGGATCCGCCGAGGTCAGGTACGGGCGGTACACATCGCCCGTCACCTCGCCCCACTGCCCCAGCAGCGCGGCCGGCGACATGCGCGTCATCTCGTAGGGATCGTCGCCCGTGGCGACCGCGGGGCCCTCGTCGGAGATGATGCGGCCCGTGAGCTCGACCGTCTCGCCGGCGTCGGCCAGGGCGGCCAGCTCGACGGCCGCATCCTCGGCACGCTCGCGCGAGGCGGTCCAGCCGATCGCGACCGCGAGCGACGATTCGTCCTCGAGCTGCAGGCGACCGGTGACCCAGTACCCCTCGACGTCGTCGTTGAAGCGCGACGACACGAGGAGGAAGTCGTCCGGATCCCAGGTGCCGGCGACCGCCACGCGCTGACCGACGAGCGGCTCCTCGAGGTAGGCGCCCGGCTGGACGACCTCGTCGATCGGCAGGACCTCCTCCGTGGCGCCGGGCTCGGGCGGATCGGTGTCGATCGCGCTCGAGAGCTGCCACTGGCCGAGCCACGCGAACACGCCCGCGACCACCAGGCACAGCGCGAGCATCGCGAGCCAGCGGGGCCCCAGCATGACCTCACGCAGCGTCGGCGGGAAGTCCAGAGCCTCCGGCGACTCCGGCGACGGCTCCAGCGACGGGTCTGTCATCCGCATCAATACGGCGCGACGACCACGTCGACGCGCTGGAACTCCTTGAGGTCGGAGTACCCCGTCGTCGCCATGGACTTGCGCAGCGCGCCGATCAGGTTGGTGGTGCCGTCGGCCACGGGCGCGGGGCCGTACAGGATCTCCTCGAGGGCCGCGATGCGCTCCACGCGCACCCGGCGGCCGCGCGGCAGCTTCGGGTGGTGCGCCTCGGGGCCCCAGTGGTAGCCCTGGCCGGGCGCATCGGTGGCGCGGGCCAGCGCCACGCCGAGCATGACCGCGTCGGCGCCCATCGCGAGCGCCTTGACGATGTCGCCGGAGGTGCCGACGCCGCCGTCGGCGATGACGTGCACGTAGCGCCCGCCCGACTCGTCGAGGTAGTCGCGGCGCGCGCCGGCGACGTCGGCGACGGCCGTCGCCATGGGCGCGTGGATGCCGAGGGTCGCGCGGGTCGTCGACGCCGCTCCCCCGCCGAAGCCGACGAGCACGCCCGCCGCGCCCGTGCGCATGAGGTGCAGCGCCGCCGTGTACGTGCTCGCCCCGCCGACGATGACCGGCACGTCGAGGTCGTAGATGAACTTCTTGAGGTTCAGCGGCTCGGCCACGCTCGAGACGTGCTCGGCCGAGACGGTCGTGCCGCGGATGACGAAGAGGTCCACGCCGGCGGCGACGACGGTCTCGTACAGCTCCTGCGTGCGCTGCGGCGTGAGCGAGCCGGCCACCGTCACGCCGGCCGCGCGGATCTCCTCGAGGCGGGCGCGCACGAGCTCGGGCTTGATCGGCTCGGCGTACATCTGCTGCATGCGGCTGGTGGCCACCTGATCCGGCAGCGAGGCGATCTCGTCGAGCAGCGGCTGCGGATCCTCGTACCGGGTCCACAGCCCCTCGAGGTCGAGCACGCCGAGCGCGCCGAGCTGGCCGAGCATGATCGCGGTGCGCGGGCTCACGACGGAGTCCATCGGGGCGCCGAGCACCGGGATGTCGAACTGGAAGGCGTCGATCGCCCACGCGGTCGACACGTCCTCGGGGTTGCGCGTGCGCCGCGACGGCACCACGGCGATGTCGTCGAACGAGTACGCCCGACGAGCGCGCTTGGCGCGGCCCAGCTCGATCTCCATGCTCACCCGCTCAGCCTACCCGCCGCCGTTCCGCGCCCGCCCGGAAGCGCGGGCTCAGGCGCCGAGGGTGCCGAGGTACAGCTCGGTCACCTTCGGGTCGCTGAGCAGGTCGCGGCCAGTGCCGGTGTAGGCGTCACGGCCCTGGTCGAGCACGTAGCCGCGGTCGCAGATCTGCAGGCAGCGACGCGCGTTCTGCTCCACCATGATGCACGTCACGCCGGCCTTGTTGATCTCCGAGACGCGGATGAACGCCTCGTCCTGCCGGACCGGCGAGAGGCCGGCGGAGGGCTCGTCGAGCAGCAGCACCTTCGGATCCATCATGAGCGCGCGGCCCATGGCCACCATCTGCCGCTCGCCGCCGGACAGGCCCGAGGCCCGCTTCTTCAGCCCGGCGCCCTTCGCGAGGTCGGGGAAGATGCTCATGACGAAGTCGACGCGCTCGTCGAACATCTTCGGCTTCTGGTAGGCGCCCATCTGCAGGTTCTCGGCGATGCTGAGCGACGGGAAGACGTTGTTCGTCTGCGGGATGAAGCCCACGCCCTTCGCGACGAGCTTGTCGGCCTTCAGCCCCGTGATGTCCTCTCCCGCGAGCATGACGCGGCCGCCGCGGATCTTCACCTGGCCGAAGATCGCCTTCAACAACGTGGACTTGCCGGCGCCGTTCGGTCCGATGATCCCGATCAGCTCGCCCTGGTGGGCCGTGAGCGTCGCGCCGTTGAGGATGTTCACGCCGGGCAGGTAGCCCGCGTGCACGTCGTCGACCAGCACGACGGGGGTCTGCTCCGCGGTCACTTCTCGTCCTCCTTCTCGGCCTCGGCCTCGATCTCCGCGACCGTGACGTGCGCGGAGGCCTCCGCATCCGTCGTCGGATCGGCCTCCACGACGGGGATGCGCCCGGTGACGACCCCCAGGTCCAGCTCCTGGTGGGCGCCGAGGTAGGCGTCGACCACGGCGGGGTTCTTCATGACCTCGTCGGGAGCGCCCTCGGCCACGACCTTGCCCTCGGCCATCACGATCACCCAGTCGGCGATGTGGCGGACCATGTGCATGTCGTGCTCGACGAACAGCACCGTCATCCCCTCCTCCTTGAGGTCGAGGATGTGGTCGAGCAGCGACTGGGTGAGGGCCGGGTTCACGCCCGCCATGGGCTCGTCGAGCATGACGAGCGTGGGGTCGGTCATGAGGGCGCGCGCCATCTCGAGCAGCTTCTTCTGCCCGCCCGACAGGCCGGCGGCCAGGTCGTCGCGCTTCGCGTCGAGCTTGAACTTGACGAGGAGCTCCTCGGCCCGCCGCTCGATCGCCGCGTCCTGCGAGCGCCACAGCGCCGGGATCAGGCTGTGCCAGAAGCGCTCGCCCGCCTGACCCGTGGCGCCGAGCTTCATGTTGTCCATCACGCTCAGGCGGCCGAGTGCCTTCGTGAGCTGGAACGTGCGCACCAGGCCCATGCGCGCCACCTTGTGCGCCGGCACCCTGGCGAGGTTGCGCCCGTCGAACGACCACGTGCCCGAGTTCGGCCGGTCGAAGCCCGTGAGCAGGTTGAACAGCGTCGTCTTGCCGGCGCCGTTGGGCCCGATCAGCGCCGTGATGACGCCGCGCGGGATCTCGAGGTGCTCCACGTCGACGGCGGTGAGGCCGCCGAAGGTGCGCGTCACGCCGTCGGCGACGATGATCGGATCGGTCTTCCTCACGCCGGGCGCGACCTCGCCGATGTGCAGGTTCGTCGTCTTCGGCCGCTGCACGGGGGCCGTCGCCGGCCGCGGCTCCTGCGGGCTGTTCTCGCCCGGCGTGCTGTCAACGGACAAAGGTCAGCTCCTTCTTGTCGCCGAGGATGCCCTGCGGCATGAAGATCACCAGCAGCATGAGCGCCACCCCCACGAGGATGAACCGCAGCGTGCCCGCCTGGGTGGACGACATGAACGGCAGCACGCCGGCGTCGACGAGGGCGGGCAGGAAGTTGGCGAGGAACGTCTGGATGACCCAGAAGATGAGCGAGCCAAGCACGGGGCCGAACACGGTGGCGGCGCCGCCGAGCAGCAGCGCGGTCCACACGAAGAACGTCAGCGACGTCACGTACACGCCGGGGGCGACCGCCGCCGGCAGCGCGTAGACGACGCCGCCGGCCGCCATGATCACGCCGCCGAGCACGAGCGACTGCATCTTGTACGAGAACACGTTCTTGCCGAGGGAACGGATCGCCTCCTCGTCCTCGCGGATGCCCTTCATGACCCGGCCCCAGGGACTGCGGGTGAGCATCCACACGACGAGCACCGCGAACGCCAGCGTGAGCAGGCCCATGATGCGCACCCACCAGCCGGTCTCGTTGTAGGTCCACGGCCCGAAGCCGTACGTGCCCTCGGGGATGGGGTTCGACTCGCGGAAGCTGCCGTGGTAGCCGGCCAGGCCGTCGGCCGATCCCGTGACGTCCTCGAACTGCGTGGTGAGGAACAGCAGGCGCAGCACCTCGGCCGCCGCGATCGTGGCGATGGCCAGGTAGTCGCCGCGCAGGCGCAGCGTCGGGATGCCCAGGATGAGCGCGAACACGGCCGCCGCCGCGAGCCCCACGAGCGCGGCGAGCCACCAGGGGAAGCCGAAGGTGAGGATCGAGATCGCGTACCCGTAGGCGCCGAGGGCCATGAAGCCCGCCACGCCCATGTTGAGGAGCCCGCCGTATCCGAAGTGCATCGCCAGGCCCAGCGCGGCGAGGGCGTAGCCCATCGTCGCGGGGCTCAGGATCGAGGAGAGCGTGTTGTCGAAGATCTGCAACCAGTTCATGAGCCGCGCCTATCCGATTCGCTCGCGGCGGCCGAGGATGCCCTGCGGCCGGACCAGAAGGATGATGATGAGGACCACCAGCGCGCCCGCGTACCGCAGGTCGGCCGGGATGAACAGGCTCGAGACCTCGACGAGCATGCCGATGATGAGAGCGCCGACGAGCGCGCCGAAGGCCGTGCCGAGACCGCCGAGGGTGACGGCCGCGAACACGAGCAGCAGCACCTGCGCGCCCATGTCCCAGCGGATGCCGGGCCGGTAGTAGGCGTACAGGATGCCGGCGAGGCCGGCCAGCGCACCGGCGATGATCCAGACCACGCGCACGACGTGGTCGACGTCGATGCCCGAGGCGGCCGCGAGCGACGGGTTGTCGCTGATCGCCCGCGTCGCCTTGCCCAGCCGGCTGCGGGTGAGCCACAGCGCGAACGCGACGATCACGACGATCGAGATCGCCATCGAGACGAGGTCGTTCAGCGTCGTCGTGATCGCCCCGAACAGCGGGATCGACACCGCCGGCACCATGGGCGGCAGCTGCTGCGTGCCGCCGCCGATGAAGTACTGGAACACGTAGCGCAGCGCCAGCGAGAGGCCGATCGAAAGGATCATCAGCTGCACGACGCCCGTGCCCCTGCGCCGCAGCGGGCGCCAGATAGCCCAGTCCAGCACGAGGCCGAGCAGCGCGCTGAGGACGATCGCGAGGGGGATGCCCACCCAGACCGGCAGCGCGAGCGAGGCCGGCCCGACGAGGGCGAGGGCGGCGACCGCGCCGAACGTGACCATCTCGGCGTGCGCGAAGTTCGAGATGCCCGTCGTGCCGAACACGAGCGAGAGCCCGACCGCCGCGAGCCCCAGCATGAGACCGAAGTTGAGGCCGATGAAGAGCCGCTGCACGAGCTGGTCGACGAAGCTCGTCGTGTTGCGCTCGCCCTCTCCGATGAAGAAGTTCACCGTGAGGCGGCCGCCCTGACCCATCTCGGAGGTCGTGACGTTGTTCTCGCCGTCGCCGTCCGCGTCCTCGAGCACCGCGATCCCCTCGGGGAGCGTCGACTCGTCGAGGGTCACGGTGTACTCGGCGCCGCGCTCCGGCACCTTCACCGACCAGCGCCCGTCCGCGTCGGTCTCGACCTCCTGCTCGCCGCCGGGGCCGTCGACGACCAGCGCGACGCCCTCCAGCGGCTCGCCGTCGAGCTGCACGTTGCCGCTCACGGTGTAGGGGTCGCCCTCGGCGGCGTGCGCCGGCTCGGGAGCCAGCAGCAGCGCCAGGAAGGCGGCCAGCATCGTGGCCAGCGCGACGAGGGCACCGAAGCGCCTGCCCCGCGCGGGGACGGTCG
The DNA here is from genome assembly GCF_053588335.1 of Microbacterium sp. NPDC003461. Lineage (NCBI taxonomy): Bacteria > Bacillati > Actinomycetota > Actinomycetes > Micrococcales > Microbacteriaceae > Microbacterium > Microbacterium sp. NPDC003461. Next base: position 46,732 of record NZ_JBSFPT010000004.1, read on the forward strand.
TGGAAATCATGGATCCTCCGGGTCCGGCACCAGCGCCCGCTCGGGATGTCTGCCGGACGCCGCTGTCCGACGGTAGAACCCTAATATGACGGCGGTGTTTCCAGCGCAGGCACGATGACGAACGGTGACGGAATATCCGCAGCATCGCGCGCCTTAGACTCTCTACAGCGGGATGGCCCCGATCCCGCATCGCGCAGGAGAGGCTTCGCATGACCGACCACGACCCCTTCGGCTTCGTCGGACTGACGTACGACGACGTGCTGCTCCTGCCGGGGCACACCGACGTCATCCCGAGCGAGGCCGACACCTCGTCGCAGCTCACCAAGCGCATCCGGGTGAATCTGCCGCTGCTGTCGGCGGCCATGGACACGGTCACCGAGTCGCGCATGGCCATCGCGCTCGCGCGCCAGGGCGGCATGGGCATCCTGCACCGCAACATGTCGATCGAGGACCAGGCGGCCGCCGTCGACCGCGTCAAGCGCAGCGAGTCGGGCATGATCACCGACCCGATCACCACCACGCCCGACGCGACGATCGAGCACGTGAACGCCCTCTGCGCGAAGTACCGCGTCTCGGGCCTGCCCGTCGTGGACGAGGCCGGCAAGCTCGTCGGCATCGTCACCAACCGCGACATGCGCTTCGTCTCGGACTTCGAGCGCCCCACCACGCTCGTGAAGGACGTCATGACGAGCGAGGGCCTCGTCACCGGCCACGTCGGCATCAGCTCCGAGGAGGTCGTGGCGCTGTTCGCCAAGCACCGCGTCGAGAAGCTGCCGCTCGTCGCCGAGGACGGCACGCTCGCGGGCCTGATCACCATCAAGGACTTCGACAAGAGCGAGAAGTACCCGCTGGCCACCAAGGACGACCAGGGCCGCCTGCGCGTGGGCGCGGGCATCGGCTTCTTCGGCGACGCGTGGGAGCGCGCCGAGGCGCTGCGCGACGCGGGTGTCGACGTCATCGTCGTCGACACCGCCAACGGCCAGTCGCAGGGCGTGATCGACATCGTCACACGCCTGAAGGCCGACCCGAGCTTCGCGCACATCGACGTGATCGGCGGCAACGTCGCCACGCGCGAGGGCGCCCAGGCGCTCGTGGATGCGGGCGTGGACGCCGTCAAGGTGGGCGTGGGCCCCGGCTCGATCTGCACGACGCGCGTCGTCGCGGGCGTGGGCGTGCCGCAGATCACCGCCGTGTACGAGGCGTCGCTCGCCGCGCGCCCCGCCGGCGTGCCCGTGATCGCGGACGGCGGTCTGCAGTACTCGGGCGACATCGCCAAGGCCCTCGTCGCCGGCGCCGACACCGTGATGCTCGGCTCGCTGCTGGCCGGCACCGACGAGTCGCCCGGCGAGCTCGTGTTCCAGAACGGCAAGCAGTTCAAGCAGTACCGCGGCATGGGATCGCTCGGCGCGATGCAGACGCGCGGCAAGAAGACGTCGTACTCGAAGGACCGCTACTTCCAGGCCGACGTGCCCAGCGACGACAAGCTCATCCCCGAGGGCATCGAGGGCCAGGTGCCCTACCGCGGCCCCGTCTCGGCCGTCGCCTACCAGCTCGTGGGCGGCCTGCGGCAGTCGATGTTCTACGTCGGCGCGCGCACGATCGACGAGCTCAAGGCGCGCGGCAGGTTCGTGCGCATCACCCCCGCGGGCCTGAAGGAGTCGCACCCGCACGACGTGCAGATCGTCGTCGAGGCCCCCAACTACAAGTCCGGCCGCTGACGCGGGTCGGGATCGCGCGATCCCGCCGGCGCACGGCGCCGCACGACGCAGCCCCGCCCCTCCCGGAGGAGGAGCGGGGCTCGTCGCGTGCGGGCGTCAGCCCTCGTACGGGGTGTACGTGTTGTCGGGGCCGTACTGGTAGATGTTGATGAAGCCCTCGGTCGGGTCTCCGACCTCGTCGAACGTGATCGGGCTCGACGGGCCGTCGTAGTCCGCCACGCCGCCGCCGAGGATGATGTCGGCGCAGGCCGCGAACGAGTCGCACTTCTCGCCGTCGCCCGATCCGCCCGAGACCTCGATGAGCTTCTCGGCGATCGCCGCCGAGTCGGTCGACTGCGCCGCGAGCGACGCGAGCGCCAGCAGGATCGTCGCGTCGTACGACTCCGGAGCGTACGTGTAGTCGGTCAGCGCCTCGCCGCCCGACTCCTCCAGGAAGCCGTCCAGGCCGTCGATGAAGTCCTGCACCTGGTCCGGGGTCGGCCCGGGGTAGGTGCCCTTCGCGCCCTCGAGCAGGCCGGCGGGGAAGTCCGCCTCGTACGACGCCATGTTGCCGTCGACGAGGAAGACGTCCTCCGCGGCGAAGCCCTGCTCGATGAGGCTCGGCAGGATCGTCTTCGCCTCGTCGAACGAGATCACCGTGATGGCGTCGGGGTCGGCCGCCAGCACCTCGGAGATCTGCGAGTCGAACGACGTGTCGCCCGGGTTGAACGTCGGGGCCGCGACGACCTCGCCGCCCGCGGTCTCGAACGCCTCCGTGATGTACTTCGCCAGGCCCGTGCCGTACGAGTCGTTCAGCACGATGAGGCCGAGCGTCTGGTGCCCGAGCTCGGCGACGAAGTTGCCGTGCACCTCGCCCTGCAGCACGTCGGACGGCGCCGTGCGGAAGTAGAGGCCGTTGTCGTCGTACGTCGTGAAGGCGTCGGAGGTGTTGGCCGGCGAGAACTGGATGACGCCGGCGCCCGTGACCTGGTCGATGAACTGCAGCGAGACGCCCGACGAGGCGGCGCCGATGATCGCGGCGGGGTCCTCGCTCAGAAGGCGGGGGATCTCGGCCTCGTACGCCTTGTTGTCGAGGTCGCCCGAGTCGCCGTGCACGATCTCGACCGACAGGCCGGTCGTCTCGGCGTACTCGTTGATGAGCGACTCGGCGTAGTCGACGCCGGCGATCTCGGGCGGGCCGAGGAACGCGAGCGAGCCGGTCTGGGGCAGGGCCGTGCCGATCGTGAGCGTCAGCTCCTCGCCGGGGGTCACGGGCTCGGCGCTGTCGTCGGGCGCGGCCTCGGTGCCGCCCGCGCAGCCTGCGAGCACGAGCGACGCCGCGCCCGCGAGCGCGGCGAAGCCGAGCAGCGCCTTCCTGGATCGAACCATCGGGGTATGTCCTTTCGAAGTGGCTTCCGCGGGTTCGGGTTGAACACATCGCCCACGGTTGCACGCACGTTACCCCGGAGGATGTTTCCGGTATGTTTTCGCGACGTTTAATAACTGAGCAGTATGCCCAGCGACACCGGATCGTTATCTTCCGCGTGCCCTGCGGATGCGACGGCCCTGCCGCACCATGTCGACCACGAGCACCGCGCACGCGAGCCACACGATCGCGAACCCGGCCCAGCGCTCGGGCGGCATCGGCTCGCCGAGCAGGAAGGCGCCGGTGACGAACTGCAGGATGGGCGCGATGAACTGCAGCAGGCCGACGGTCGTCAGGGTGACGCGGCGCGCGCCCGAGGCGAAAAGCAGCAGGGGGATGGCGGTGGCCACCCCCGCGAGCGCGAGCAGGACGGCGTGCACCGGCCCCGCGGTGCCGAAGGTGAGGCCCGTCGTGAGCGCCACGATCACGAGCTGCACGATGGCGATCGGCGTGAGCCAGAACGTCTCGAGCGCCAGGCCGCTGACGGCGTCCACGGCGCCGCCGATCCGGTTCTTGACGAGGCCGTACAGTCCGAAGCTGGCCGTCAGCGTCAGGGCGATCCACGGCACCGATCCGTACGCCACCACGATGACGAGCACGGCGACCACCGCGATGCCGATGGCAGCCCACTGCAGCGGGCGCAGCCGCTCGTGCAGCACGAGCACGGCGAGCAGGACCGTGGCGATCGGGTTGATGAAGTAGCCCAGGCTGGCCTCGACGACATGGCCGGTCTGGGTGGCCAGGAGGAACGCCTGCCAGTTGACGTAGATGAGCACGCCGGCCACCGCGGTCCACAGCGCCAGGCGGCGATTGCGCAGCACCGCGAGCATGCGCGTCCAGCCGCCCGCGATCGTCAGCACCACGGCGCAGAAGACGAGCGAGAGCAGCACCCGCCAGCCGACGACCTCCCACGGGCCGGTCGGCGCGAGCGCGACGAAGTACAGGGGCAGGAAGCCCCACAGCAGGTAGGCCCCGAAGGCGTACCCGGTGCCGAGCACCCGCTCCCGATCCGGATCGACGATGCGGGCGGGAGGCGGCACGGGCACGGTCACCGGATCAGGCTACTCGCGCCGCGGCGGCCACCCGGCGCGCACGCCTGCCAGATGCCGCGCGATTCCCGCCGATCCGGCACGACCGATCCGGGGACGACGTCCGATCCGGGGACGCGCGTGGATCGGGAACGACGAAGGCCCGACCCCCTTGCGGGAGCCGGGCCTTCGCGCGAGCTGCGTGTCAGCGGACGACGACCGCGAGGACGTCGCGGGCCGAGAGCACGAGGTACTCGTCGGCACCGAACTTCACCTCGGTGCCGCCGTACTTGCTGTACAGGACGCGGTCGCCGACGGCGACGTCGAGCGGGACGCGGTTGCCGTTGTCGTCGATGCGGCCGGGGCCCACGGCCACGACCTCGCCCTCCTGGGGCTTCTCCTTGGCGGTGTCGGGGATGACCAGACCGCTGGCAGTGGTCTGCTCGGCCTCGACCTGCTTGATGACGATGCGGTCCTCGAGCGGCTTGATGGAAACCGACACGGTGTACCTCTTCTTTCCCTGTGCTGTCAGAAGACTTGAATTCGCACTCTCGCGCGGAGAGTGCTAACGCCAAGTGTAGGGACCCGTTGGCACTCTCGCAACGCGAGTGCCAACCCCCGTCGCCGTACCCTGAGGGGATGGATCGGTCCGAGCTCGACGCCCTGCTCACGCGCGAGGGGCTCGCGCTGCTCGACTCGCTCGATCCCGTCGAGACGGCCGCCGACGTGGCGCGCGCCGTGTCGCGCCTGCGCGCCGCGGGGCGCTCCCCCGACCTCGTCTCGGCCGTGGTGGGCCAGGTGCGGCTGCGGCAGCGCGGCGCGGTGAAGTTCGGCGCGCTCGCCGAGCGCATGCTCTTCACCCGCGCGGGGCTCGAGCAGGCCACGCGCCTGACGGTCGCGACCCACCACGCCGAGCGGATGCGCCGGGCGGGCATCGGCCGCGTGGCGGACCTCGGATGCGGGATCGGCGGCGACGCGCTCGCGTTCGCCGGGCTGGGGATCGACGTGGCCGCGGTCGACGCCGACGAGGTCACGGCGGCGCTGGCCGCGTACAACCTCGCGGCCTTCCGGCCGGGCACCACCGTCACGCACGGGCGCGCCGAGGACGCCGACCTGTCGTCGGTCGATGCCGCGTGGCTCGATCCCGCGCGGCGCACGGCGGGCCACGCCGAGACCAGGCGCGTGGCGGCGTCCGACTACTCGCCGCCGCTGGACTGGGCCTTCGGGCTCGGCGACCGCGTGCCGACGGGCATCAAGCTCGGCCCCGCGCACGACCGCGACGCGCTGCCCGACGACGCCGAGGCGCAGTGGGTCAGCGCCGACGGCTCCACGGTGGAGCTCGTGCTGTGGTCGGGCGCGCTCGCGCGCGACGGCGTGCGGCGCGCGGCCCTCGTGCTGCGCGACGGCGCCGCGCACGAGCTCACCGCCCCCGGCGACACCGAGGACGAGCCGGATCGGCCCCTCGGCGCCTTCGTGCACGAGCCGGAGGGCGCGGTCATCCGCGCCCGCCTCGTCGGCGACGTCGCCCGCGCGCTCGACGCGGGGCCGATCGCCCCGGGGGTCGCGTACCTCACCGGCGACGCGGCCGTGACGAGCCCGTTCGTGTCGAGCTTCCGCGTGCGCGAGACGCTGCCGGCCGACGTGAAGGGCCTCGGCAAGGCGCTGCGGGCGCGCGGGATCGGCACGCTGGAGATCAAGAAGCGCGGCGTCGACGTGGATCCCGCCGCGCTGCGCCGCAAGCTGGCGCTGCGCGGCGACGAGTCGGCCACGCTCCTCCTCACCCGGGTCGGCGGCCGCCGGCTCGCGATCCTCGCCGACCGCGTCTGACGCCGCGAGCCCGACCCGTGGCGGGTGCGGCAGACTGGCCGCATGGAGTACTGCGTCTTCACCGAGCCCCAGCAGGGCGCCGACTACGACACCCAGCTCGCGTTCGCGCAGGCGGCCGAGCGCCTCGGCTTCGACGGCTTCTTCCGCTCGGACCACTTCCTGAAGATGGGCGACTTCTTCGACGGCCTGCCCGGCCCGACCGACGCCCTCACGACCATCGCGGGACTCGCGCGCGAGACGTCGCGGATCCGCCTCGGCACGCTCGTCTCGTCCGTCACGTACCGCCACCCGGGCCTGCTGGCGATCCAGGCCGCTCAGCTCGACGCGATGTCGGGCGGCCGCTTCGAGCTGGGCCTGGGCACGGGCTGGTACGAGGACGAGCACCGCGCGTACGGCATCCCCTTCCCCGCCAAGCGGTTCGACCTGCTCGAGGAGCAGCTGCAGATCCTCACGGGCCTGTGGGCGACGCCGGTCGGCGAGACCTTCTCGTTCGAGGGCGCGCACTACCGCCTCGAGGACTCGCCCGCGCTGCCCAAGCCCGTGCAGAGCCCGATGCCGCTCATCGTGGGCGGCGCGGGCCCCACGCGCACGCCCGCGCTGGCCGCCCGGTACGCGACGGAGTTCAACATCGTGTTCCAGCCGGAGGACGTGATCGCCGATCGGTTCGCGCGGGTCGCCGCGGCGTGCGAGCGGATCGACCGCGACCCCGCCACGCTCAAGCGCACGGTGGGGCTGACGGTCCTCGCCGGCGCCACCGAGGCGGACGTCGCGCGGCGCGCGGCGAACACGGGCGTGGACCTCGAGCGGTTCCGCGCCGGCTTCAACCTGTGCGGCTCGGCGGCCGAGATCGCCGACCGCGTCGGCCGCCTGCAGGAGCTGGGCGCCGAGCGCATCTACCTCCAGATGATCGACATGACCGACCTCGACCACCTCGCCTACCTGGGCGAGGAGCTGCTGCCGCGCTGAGGCCCGTCATGTCGAGGACCGTCGCGGAGAAGCTGCAGATCAAGCCGGGCACCGAGCTGCTGTTCGGCCCCGCCACCGCGGCGCAGCGCGCGCTGCTCGATCCCCTGCCCGAGGGCGTCACCGTGGTCGACGGGATCGAGCGCGACACCGACGGCGTCGCCGTCCTGTTCGCGGCGGATCGCGCGGAGCTCGACCGGCTGCTCGCCGACGTGATGCCGGTGCTCGCGTCGGCGCGGGCGGTGTGGATCGGCTACCCGAAGGGCAATCGCACCGACATCAACCGCGACAGCATCTGGGCGCGCGTGCGCGAGTTCGGATGGACGCTCAACGGCAACATCGCCCTCGACGACGAGTGGTCCAGCGTCCGCGCGAAGCGGGTCTGATCGGATCAGCGGCGGGCCTCGAAGAAGGCGCGCAGCAGCTTCTGCGACTCCTCCTCGCGCACGCCGCCGACGACCTCGGCGCGGTAGGGCAGGCGGCGGTCGCGCACGACGTCGTACATCGATCCGGCCGCGCCCGCCTTGTCGTCCCACGCGCCGAACACGAGTCGGCCGATCCGCGCCTGCAGCACCGCGCCGGCGCACATGAGGCACGGCTCGAGGGTGACGACGAGCGTGCGGCCCTCGAGGTTCCACGATCCGACGTGCTCGGCCGCCTGCCGCAGCGCGACGACCTCGGCGTGCGCGGACGGGTCGTGGCGCTCCTCGCGCCGGTTGCGCCCCTCGCCGATCACGCTGCCGTCGACATCGAGGACGACGGCCCCGACGGGGATCTCGCCCGCGGCCGCCGCCTCCTCGGCGAGCGCGAGCGCGCGCGCCATGGCCGCGGCGTCGGCGGGATCGGGCGTCATGCCTCGAGCGTACGCCGCGACCGGGGCGCGTCCGCCGCGCGTCAGGGCGTGATGACCGCGCGGCCGCGGAGCGTGCCCTCGTGCAGGCGGTCGTACGCCTCCGGCGCGTCGTCGAGCGAGAACCGCTCGGTCTCGACGTGGACGAGGCCCGCGCGGGCCAGGTTCAGCACCTCGATGAGCTCGGAGCGCGAGCCCCAGTACGGCGAGCGGATGCTCGAGTCGTACGGCTTGGCGAGCATGCCCACGTCGGCCTTCGTCGCGCCGACGCCCACGAGCACCTGATCGGTCTCGATGCCCGAGAGCGCGCCGCCGAGGTCGACGGTCGGCTGGATCGCGACGAAGTCGAAGATCGCCGTGACGGTGCGGCGCCCCGTGGCCTTCTCGATCGCGGCGGGCGCGTCGTCGTTCGACAGGAACGCGTGGTGCGCGCCGACGTCCTTCGCGAGCGCGAGCTTCTCGTCGTTCACGTCGAGGGCGATGACCGTGGCGGGAGTGAGGGCGCGCAGGATCTGGATGGCCACGTGGCCGAGGCCGCCGGTGCCGATGACCACGGCCGTGCTGCCGGGACCGAGCTTGCCGAGCGAGCCCTTGATCGCGTGGTACGGCGTGAGGCCCGCGTCGGTGAGCGCCACGTTCTCGACGGGATCGAGGTCGCCCAGCGGCACGAGGTGGCGCGGATCGTCGATGATCATGTACTCGGCCATCGATCCGTCGTGGCCCAGCCCGGGAGGCGTGATCCCGAGCTCCGCCGCGCGCTCGCAGTAGTTCTCCTTGCCCTGCGAGCAGGGGTAGCAGGTGCCGCAGCCCCACGGCCCGTACACCGCGACGGCATCGCCCACGGCCACGCTCGCCACGCCCTCGCCGAGCTTGTCGACGACGCCGACGCCCTCGTGACCGAGCGTCATGGGCAGCGGGTAGCCGAACTGGGCGTACTCCTCCTCGCTCAGCCCCATCACGAACGAGTCGGAGTGGCACGCACCGGCGGCGGTGACCTTGAGGCGCACCTGCCCGGGACCGGGCTCGGGAGTCGGGACCTCGACGACCACCGGCGGCTTGCCGACCTCGACGTACTGCAGTGCCTTCATGATGAGCTCCTCTCCGGGGCGCCGGGCGGCGTCCTCCACCCCCACTCTCTCGCGTGCGCGGCCGCGGGGGAAGCCCGCCGCGCCCGGGCGCGCCTCGGCGGCCGCCCGACTGGCTGGGTCCCAGGCGCCGCGACTACCTTGGTCTTATGCGCCTGCACGTTGCGGACCACCCGCTCATCACCCACAAGCTGACCGTCCTCCGCAACGAGAAGACGCCCTCCCCCGTGTTCCGCCAGCTCACCGAGGAGCTCGTGACGCTGCTGGCCTACGAGGCGACCCGCAACGTGCGCGTCTCGCCGCGCGAGATCCAGACCCCGGTGACGACGACGATGGGCGTGGAGATCAGCGAGCCGAAGCCGCTCGTCGTGCCGATCCTGCGCGCGGGACTCGGCATGCTCGACGGCATGGTCAAGCTCGTGCCGACGGCCGAGGTCGGCTTCCTCGGCATGGTGCGCGACCACGAGACCCTCGAGCCCACGACGTATGCCGAGCGTCTGCCCGACGACCTCAGCGACCGCCAGTGCTTCGTGCTCGACCCGATGCTCGCGACCGGCGGATCGCTGGGCGCGGCGATCGACTTCCTCTTCGACCGCGGGGCGCAGGACGTCACCGCGATCTGCCTGCTCGGCGCGCCCGAGGGCGTGGCCGCGATCGAGCGCCAGGTCGACGGCAAGGACGTCACGCTCGTGCTCGGCGCCCTCGACGAGAAGCTCGACGAGCGCGGCTACATCGTGCCGGGCCTGGGCGACGCGGGCGACCGCCTGTACGGCTCCGCCGGCTACTGAGCCCCGGCTCTACGCGCCGACCAGGCGGGCGAACGCGCTCATCCGCGCGACGCCGTCCGCCGTGTGCGGCAGATCGTCGAGCAGCGCGGGCGAGTGCACGAGGTACGACGCGACCATCGCGCGCGAGACCGCCACGTTGAGGCGGTTCTGCAGCAGCAGGAAGTCGCTGCCGCGCGGGGCGTCGCGGCCCGAGGAGGCCGCGAGCGTCACGATCGAAACGGCCGCCTCCTGTCCCTGGAACCGGTCGACGGTGCCGACCCGCACGGCGCCGAGGCCGGCCTCGGCCAGCGCGCGCTCGACGCACAGCACCTGGGCGTTGTAGGGCGCGACGACGATGACGTCGGCGGGCGCGAGCGGGCGGGCATCGCACGGCGTCGCGGTGCCGTCGTCCTCGATCCGGATGTCGGTGAACGAGCGGCCGATGAGCCCGCGCGCGATCCGCACGACTTCCGCCGCCTCCTCCGGCGACTCCGTGGCGTTGCCGTGGTGACGCACGGGCACGACGTGCAGGCCCGGCTCGAGGCCCTCGACGGCCCGCAGCTCGGCGCCGGCGCGCGAGGCGAGGCGGCCGGCGTACGACAGGTCGGACACGACCCGGGCGACGGCGGGGTGCATCCGCACCGAGCGGGCCAGGAAGTAGCCGTGCGTCGACGGGATCACCTGCTCGCCGGCCATCACCCAGCCGAGCGCCGACGTGTCGACGGGCTCCGGGTGCGTGCCCTGGCTCACCTGCGGCAGCTGCTGCGGATCGCCGAGCAGCAGCAGGCGGTGCGCGGCCAGCGAGACGGCGATCGTCGAGGCGAGCGAGAACTGCCCGGCCTCGTCGATCACGAGCAGGTCGAGGCTGCCGCGCGGCACGCGCTGCTCGTGCGCGAAGTCCCACGCGGTGCCGCCGATGACGTAGCCGTCCGGGTGCTCGGCGGCGAACGCGGCGACGCCGTTCTTCGGGATGACGGTGAACGCCGCCTCCGCGCCGCCGTCCTTCGGCGCCTTGGCGACGCGCGCGGGCGCCAGGCCCGCGGCGATCACGCGGTCGAGCATGTGCTCGACGACCGCGTGCGACTGTGCGACCACGCCGACCTTGAAGCCGTGCTCGGCGACGAGACGCGCGATCACGTGCGAGCCGACGTACGTCTTGCCCGTGCCGGGCGGGCCCTGCACCGCCAGGTAGCCGCGCTCGAGGGCGAGCAGCGAGGCGGTGATCGCCGCGACGTCGTCGCCCGCGCTGGGCGCGAGCCCGCCGGGCACGCGCGGCGGGACGCGGCGCAGCAGGTCGGTGGCGGCGTCGGCGGGGAAGCCACCCGACTCCGCGGCCGACAGGACCGACTCGGCCCAGGCCTCGATCGCCTTCTGCTGGTTGCCGGCGCGCGGCGGCGGGGCCGGCGCGACGGCCACGGGCAGCTCGCTCCAGGTCATGCCGCCGATCGCGGTCTCCTCGACCACGATGCCGTCGTCGAGCTCCTCGATCACCCGCACGCCGCGCGGCACGTGGATCCACCGCGACGACACCTCGGCCGCGAACGGCGCGGGGCGCGCATAGAGCACGAACGGCTCCGCACCCTCGCGGATGCGCGTGCCGGGCGCGACGTCGCCGCGCAGGGCGACGACGCGGCGTTCGGCGCGGCGCCCCTCCTGCGGCACGTGCCAGTCCTCGACCATGCGGCTGCGCGATGCGTCGACCGCGACGACGTCGCGCGTGTCGGCCCACAGTGACAGCGGCTCACGCAGGCGCTGGAAGTGCCCCTGCCAGTAGCTCTTCGCCTCGCGCGGGTAGTAGTCGATCGCCGCGGCGCCCAGGCGCAGGGCCGCCGCATCCGCGCCGTCCGGTTCGGCCGCGTCGGCGCGCAGCCGCAGCGCCTCGGCGAGCGGCGACGGCTCGTACGTGATCGCCTCGTTGTGGTCGGGCGGCGCCGGCCGTACGCCGGTCTCGCGGGCGCGGTCGACGAGCCAGTCGCGCAGGCGCCGCGTCGAGACGCAGTCGTAGGCGTTGTACGCGGCGAGGTCGTCGAGGATCGCCCGAGCCTCGTCCGCGCGCCCGGCGGCCAGGAGCTCGCGCGCCTCGACATAGCGCAGGATCGAGTCGCCGCCCTGCTGCACATCCTGCGTGCGCACCTCGTCGCCCATGTAGAGCGGCTCGAGCTTCTTGATGGAGTACGACCGCGAGCCCACCCGCACCGCGCGGCGCACGATCGGGTAGAGGTCGACGAACAGCTCGTCGCGCAGCATGCGGTCGACGTCGCCCTCGCGCACGCCGTGCCGGGCCGCCATGGCGGCCAGGTGCGTGGGCTCGTAGGGCGCGTAGTGGTAGATGTGCATGCCGGGGTGCGCGGCCCGGCGCGCGGCGACGAAGTCGCAGAACCGCTCGAGCGCCTCGCGCTCGGCCGCCAGGTCGTGCGCCCACAGCGGCGTGTAGCGCTCCTGCATGTCGACCCAGCCGAAGAGGTAGTCGATGCCCCACTCCTCGTGACCGTCGCCGTCGCCCTCGCTGTAGAGCGGGTCGCCCTCGAAGTCGAAGAAGATGTCGCCCTCGTCCGGTCGCGGCATGGTCGCGAGTGCCTCCGGCATCACGACCTCGTACGACGGGACGGGGTGCTCCTCGACCGGGGCGTCGGGCGCGGGCACGCCGGCCGGGCTCGCGAGCTGCAGGCGCGCCTGCGTGCGCAGCCCCGCGAACACGTCGGGGTTCATGCCGCGCGGGGCCGCGCGCGCGGCGGCCAGCTCGTCGACCGTGGCGATGCCCGCGGCGCGCAGCCGCTCGCGCTGCACGGGCCGCATGCCGGCCACGAGCAGCACGTCGCGCTGCGCGATCACCTCCTGCTCGCACGTGGCGCACCGCCCGCACGCCACGACGCCGAGCTCGCCGCGCGGGTCGCCCCACGCGAGGGGCTCGCCCGCCGCGCCGAGCTCGAGCCGGCGGTCGGCGATGAGGTCGCGGATCCGTCGGCGGCGCACGCGGAACAGCGGCAGCAGGTCGTCGACCCGGTGGGTGCTCGTCGATCCGTCGCCCAGCAGCAGGTCGACCTCGTCGGAGTGCGGGATGCCGAGCCGGTCGAGCTGGTCGACGTACGCCGCCAGCTGCATGAGCGCCGTCACCTTGGCCCGGCGCGCGAGCTTGGAGTCCTGCACGCGCCAGGATCCGTCGGGCTCGCGCAGCAGGAAGTCGGCGAACCCGACGAACTCCGCTGTCGAGAACGCGGCCTGGAACACGACGCGCGCGTGCGGCGCCGTCAGCGCCGCCATCGTCTCCTCGACGGCGCGCGCCATGCCGGCCTCGTCGCTCGAGCGCTGCCGCTCGATCTCGACGACCGCGCCGCCGAACCGCTCGCGGTACCGGGCCAGCACGCGCTCCTCGTGCGCGTCGCCGAGGCGGGCGGCCCGCTCGAGCATCTCGTCCTCGGGCTCCTCGACCTCCGGCACGCGACCGAGCCGGGCGTCGAGCGCGCGCAGCCACGCGAACTCGCACTCGGCGGCGGCCTTGAGGTCGCTCGCGCTCCACACGACGCGCTGCTCGGACGGGATGTATCTCACCCCTCGAGGCTATCCGCGGGGTCCGACATCGCCGGACCGCGGCGGCCCTCCCGTGACAGACTGAACCCCGTGAGCGACTTCGCATTCGAAAGCGCGTACGGGCACGGCTTCGCGCGGGTGGCGGCCTGCACGATCCCGCTCGCCATCGCCGATCCCGCCGCCAACGCCGAGGCCGTGCTCGCGAGCGCGCGCGAGCTGCACGACGAGGCCGTCGCCGTGGCCGTGTTCCCCGAGCTGTGCCTGTCGGGCTACGCGATCGACGACCTCGTGATGCAGGACGCGCTGCTCGATGCCGTCCGCGAGGCGATCGAGCGGATCGCGGCGGCCTCGGCCGACCTGATGCCGATGCTCGTCGTCGGCGCGCCGCTCGCGCGCGGCAATCGCCTCTACAACTGCGCCGTCGTCATCCACCGCGGCGCGGTGCTCGGCGTCGCGCCGAAGTCCTATCTGCCCACGTACCGCGAGTTCTACGAGCGCCGCTGGTACGCGCCGGGCGACGACGCGCGCGGCGAGATCGAGCTGGGCGGCGCGGCCGTGCCCTTCGGCCCCGACCTGCTCTTCGAGGCCGAGGACGTGCCGGGCCTCGTCGTCCACGCCGAGGTGTGCGAGGACTTCTGGGTGCCGATCCCGCCGTCGGCGCTCGCGGCGCTGGCCGGCGCGACCGTGCAGCTGAACCTCTCGGGCAGCCCCATCACGATCGCCCGCGCGGACGACCGGAGGCTGCTCGCGCAGTCCGCCTCGTCGCGGCACCTGTCCGCCTATGCGTATGCCGCCGCCGGCATGGGCGAGTCGACGAACGACGTCTCGTGGGACGGGCAGACGATGATCTACGAGGCCGGCACGCTGCTGGCCGAGACGGAGCGCTTCCCCGACGGTCCGCGCCACGCCGTGGCGGACATCGACCTCGACCGCCTGCGCCAGGACCGCATCCGCCAGGGCACGTTCGACGACAACCGCCGCGCCTTCGCCGACCGCATGGCGTTCCGCACCGTGCGCTTCCGCCTCGATCCGCCGACCGGCGACGTGGGCCTGCGGCGCACGCTCGACCGCTTCCCGTTCGTGCCGGACGACCCGGACCGCCTCGCGCAGGACTGCTACGAGGCCTTCAACATCCAGGTTTCGGGCCTCGTGCAGCGCATGCGCTCGATCGGCGACCCGAAGCCCGTGATCGGCGTGAGCGGCGGGCTCGACTCCACACACGCGCTGCTCGTCATCGCGCGGGCGATGGATCGGATGGGCCGCCCGCGCAGCGACATCCTCGCGTACACGATGCCGGGCTTCGCGACGAGCGAGCACACGAAGTCCAACGCGATCGCGCTGGCCGAGTCGGTGGGCGCGACGATCGAGACGATCGACATCCGGCCCGCCGCCACCGAGATGCTGCGGCAGATGGGCCACCCGTTCGGCGCGGGCGAGCCGGTGTACGACGTGACCTTCGAGAACGTGCAGGCGGGCCTGCGCACCGACTACCTGTTCCGCCTCGCCAACCACCACGGCGGCATGGTCGTGGGCACGGGTGACCTCTCGGAGATCGCGCTCGGCTGGTCGACCTACGGCGTGGGCGACCAGATGAGCCACTACGGCGTGAACTCGGGCGTGCCGAAGACGCTCATCCAGCACCTCATCCGCTGGGTGATCGCGCACGTCGACGAGCAGGGCGTGACGACCGAGGAGGCGACCGTGCTGCAGGCCGTGCTCGACACGGAGATCAGCCCCGAGCTCGTCCCCGCCGGCCAGGACGGCGCGGTGCAGTCGACCGAGTCGACCATCGGCCCCTACGCGCTGCACGACTTCGCGCTGCATCACATCCTGCGGTACGGCATGCGGCCGTCGAAGATCGCCTTCCTCGCCCAGCATGCGTGGGCCGATCCGCAGTCCGGCGCGTGGCCCCCGGGCTTCCCGGAGGAGGATCGCTTCGGCTACGACCTGCCGACGATCGCGAAGTGGCTGCAGGTGTTCCTGAAGCGCTTCTTCGGCTTCGCGCAGTTCAAGCGGTCGGCGATCCCGAACGGCCCCAAGGTCTCGCCCACCGGCTCGCTCTCGCCGCGCGGCGACTGGCGCGCCCCGTCGGACGGCAATGCCCGAGCGTGGCTCGCGGAGCTGAAGCGGGCGCTCCCCGACCTCGTGGAGTGACGGTCGCGCGCCGTGGAGTGACGGTCGCGCGCCGTGGAGTGACCGGCCCGCGCCGCCTATCGTGTGACGCATGGACGGCTTCGCGGCGGTCGACTTCGAGCTCGCGCGGCAGGTGCTGCAGCGCGGCGTCGCGGCGCTGTACCTCATCGCCTTCCTCTCGAGCCTGAACCAGTTCCGGCCCCTGCTCGGCGAGCGCGGGCTGCTGCCCGCACCCGAGCTGCTCGCGTGGGCGCGCTCGTCCGACCGCGCCGGCCGGATGCTGCGGCCCACGCTGTTCCGGTGGATCCGGTACACGGATCGCCGGCTCGTCGCGCTCTGCGTGGCAGGGATCGTCGTCTCGGCGCTGCTCGTGGCGGGGCTGCCGCAGCTCGGGGGGCCGTGGGTGCCGATGCTCTGCTTCCTCGCGATCTGGTTCGGCTACATGTCGATCGTCTCGATCGGGCAGACGTTCTACGCCTTCGGCTGGGAGATGCTGCTGCTCGAGATGGGCTTCCTCGCCGCGTTCCTCGGCTCGAACGGCCAGCCGCCGGCCACCGCGATCCTCGTGATGTTCTGGTGGCTGGCGTTCCGGCTGGAGTTCGGCGCCGGCATGATCAAGATCCGCGGCGGCCGCGAGTGGCGCGACCTCACGGCGATGACCTATCACCACGAGACGCAGCCGATGCCCGGGCCGCTCAGCAGGCAGGCGCACCTGCTGCCGCGGTGGTTCCACCGGTTCGAGGTGATCGGCAACCACATCGCGCAGCTGCCGGCGCCGTGGCTGCTGTTCGCCCCCGCACTCGGGCTGCTCGTGCCCGACGCGATCCCGCAGGCGATCGGCGCGGCGGCGGCGGCCGTGATGATCCTGACCCAGCTGTGGCTCGTGGCCACGGGCAACTTCGCGTGGCTGAACTGGTCGGCGATCGTGCTGGCCGCCTCGGCGATCGCGGTGCCGTGGGCGCCGTCGCCGTCGGCGGAGATCCCGCCGTGGTGGATCGTCGTGACGAGCGTCGTCGCGGTCGGCTACGCCGCGCTCAGCTGGCCGGCCGCGCGCAACCTCGCCTCGCGCGGGCAGCTGATGAACGCGAGCTTCAACCGGTGGAACCTCGGCAACACGTACGGCGCGTTCGGCACGGTCACGCGCGTGCGCGACGAGGTGGTCGTCGAGGCGACCGAGGACGAGGATCCGCACACGGCCCGCTGGGTGGAGTACGCGTTCAGGGGCAAGCCGGGTGACGTGCGGCGCATCCCGCCGCAGGTGGCGCCGTACCACCTGCGGCTGGACTGGCTGATGTGGTTCCTCGCCCTCGGCCGCGTGGAGGAGTGGTTCGAGGTGTTCCTCGTGCGGCTGCTCGAGGCCGATCGCGCGACGCTGCGCCTGCTGCGCCGCGATCCGTTCGAGGGCCGCCGGCCGCGCTGGATCCGCGCCACGATGTACCGCTACCGGTTCGCCACGCGCGAGGAGCACCGCCGCACGGGCGCGCGGTGGGTGCGCGAGGAGCAGTACCGCATGGTGCGGCCGATGGCGCTCGCCGACCTCGCGTGAGCGTCAGTCCCGGTCGGCCTCCACGCGGTCGCGCAGGCCCACGCGATCGGGGATCTCCATCGCCAGTCCCGGGAGCCAGCTCGACGGCTTCGGCCACGGCCGCGACGCGGGCAGCGCGCGCAGCAGGTGCCGGATGTCGGCCTCGCGCGGGTTCTCGGAGCCGGACGCGGGGAGGATGCGACGCGGGGCGCGGTGCCCGAGCGCGCCGCACCACCAGTGCCGCCACGTGTCGGGTGCCGCCTCGGGCTCGAGCACGATGTAGTAGTCGGGCATGAGCGCGCCGCGCTCGAAGTGGGCGAGGGCCTGCTCGACCTCGACCTCGAGCGCGCCGAGCGTGGCGCGCTCCTCGAACAGCTCCACCCAGGCGGCGGCGACGTGCTCGAGCGGATCGGCGTCGTGCACGATCCACGGGCGGCTGGTGGCGGTGATGCGGCGGGCGGCGAGGGCCGGCTCGGTGTCGCGCAGCGAGAGCGTCTCGACGCCGTCGATCCCGTCGAGGTTCGCGAGGGCCTCATCGGAGGCGGATCCGACGACGGCCACGATGGTTCCTGTCGTGTTCTCCATGCCCCACTGTATGGCGATCCTCCGGGCGCTTGGCAAGACCCTCGCGCGGCTCCGAGGCCGCCGGTGCACGAGGCAGCGCCCCGGACGGCCCGTCCGGGGCGCTGCGATCGGGCGGCAGGGCGTCAGTCCGACGCCGCGGAGCCGATCGACGCCGCGCTGGGCGCGGACGCGGCCGACACCGCCGACGCGGGCGAGCCGGGCGCCGGAGCGGGAGCCGGAGCCGGGGCGGGAGCCGGAGCCGGGGCGGGAGCCGGAGCAGGTGCCGGCGCGGCCGCAGGCGACGGCGCCGAGGCGACGGTCGCCGGCGAGGCGGGCGTCGCCGGGGAGGGAGCGGTCGGGGCCGAGGGCGCCGTGGCGGGCGAGGCCGCGGTCGGTGCGGACGTGGGCGAGACGCCCGTGGTCGCGGTGTTCGCCGTCAGGGCCGAGGCCGCCGTCTCGGGCGTGACGATCGAGAACGAGGTGCCGTTCTCGGACATCCGCAGCTGGATCGTCCCGTCCTCCCCGACCGCGACCTTGCCGCCGTTCCCGGCGGGCACGCTCTCGTTCGCGTCGCCGCGCAGGTCCATCGACGCGGCCGTCGCGGCGGCGCCGCCGGCGAGGATGCCGACGCCCACGACGCCCGTGACGCCGTAGGCGATCCACTTCTTGTTCAGGCGCTTCTTCTCCATGATCTTCGTCTCTTCTCTCCGCCGCGGCGGTGTCGGTGTGCGATCCGATGCCGGTCGTTCCGGCGATGTGACCACTCTCGCGACCCCTCCTAAAGGCGCCGGGAAGCGGCGGTGAGCCCGTTCTTAGGAAGCCCGCGCGGTTCTTCGATTCGCCCGGGATCCGCGCGATTCCGCGGCGGCTCGAGCGCGATCCCTCATGCGATGGATCCGCCGCGGCGGCGCAGGCGGAGGATGCGCGCCGGCTTGCGGTGGTCACTTCATCTACGCGGCTGCGCCGCTCCGTTCAGCAACCGATGGTCCGGAAGGGATCGGTTGCTGAACGGAGGCGCGAAGCGCCGGAGATGAAGCGAAACCGCAACTCCACAAGAAAGCCCCGCCGCTCGGGTGAGCGGCGAGGCTTGGCGTCGGGAGCTCAGTCGCTCTCGGCGGACGCGACGGAGGCGGCGCTCACCGGCGACGGAGGCGAGACCGGCTCGGGCGCGGGAGCCGGGGCCGGGGCGGGCGCAGGCGCCGGAGCGGGGGCGGGCTCCGGTGCGGGAGCGGACGGCGCGGATGCGACCTCGCCCGGCGTCGCGGCCGAGGCGGTGCTCGGCCCGGCGGTCGAGGCGGGGGTGGCCGCCGTCGCGGTCTCGCCGGGCGTCGCCGCGCTGATCGCGAGCGTCCCGCGAGCCACCGCCTGGCGCGACAGCTCGGTCTCGGCGCCCGTGATCGTGCCCTGCGCGATGACCTGGCCGGTGCCCGTGCGCAGCTCCATGGCCGAGGCCGCGGCGAAGGCGCCGCCGCCGATCACGGCCACGCCGAGCGCACCGGTGACTCCGTAGGCGATCCACTTCCTGTCCATGCGTCCTCCTGCGTGTGCGTTCCGGGCGCTCTCAGTCTCGCGAGGCGCGCTAAACGGCTCGGAAGCCGTTCATGAGAAGGCTCTTAGGCGCCCGCGTCGGCCGCGGAGCGCAGGGGCGCGTCGTCGCGGATCGCCTCGGCGAGCGCCAGCAGCCGCCGGGCGCGAGGAGCATCGGCGCGCTCGGCCGCGGCGAGCGCGTGGCCGAGCAGGTGCACGACGGCGAGCGCGCCCACGCGAGGCGAGCGCCACCGCTCGCGCGCGCCCTCGGCGAGCGCCCAGATCCGGTCGAGCCCGCTCATCCCCTCCGTCAGCAGCGCGCTGGCGGTCGCGTGCGAGACGAACGCGGCGGCGTCCTCGGCCGCGTCGCCGAGCCCCGCCGTATCGGCGTCGATGATCCCGCTGATCCGGATGTCGCTTCCCGTGCCCTGCAGGAACAGCTGCCCGAGGTGCAGGTCGCCGTGCACGACGACGCGCGGGGCGGCGTCGGCGGCGAGCTCCCGCGCGGCGGCGGCGCTCAGCGCGTCCACGCGGCGCCGCTCGCCCGGCAGCGCGCCTCGCAACCGGACGGCGTACCAGGGCAGCCGCGCCGGCACGCCCGTGCGCGCCTCCCACGGCGCCGTCGCCGCCGCCACGGCCGAGCGCAGGCGGTCGGCCTCCGCGAGCAGCGCGTCGGGGTGCCACTCCACCTCGGTCGCCGCGACGCCCTCGGCCTGGTCGATCACGAGCACCCCGTCGGGCGACCAGCCCCGCACTGCGGGCACGGGCAGCCCGGCCTCGCGCAGGGCGCGGTGCGCGTCGACGACGCGCTCGATGCGGCTCGGCCGCACCACCTTGATCCAGGCGCTGCCGCCGTCGGCCGGCACGCGCAGCACCGCGCGCCGGCCGGGCCGGTACCCGACCATCTCGGGCGCGCCCTCCGCCGCGATGCCGAGCCGGCGCAGCAGCACCTCCAGCGCTCCGCCGAAGGCGACGGGCACGAGCGCGGGGAGGTGCGGATCGGCGGGGTGCGTCCACACCCGCGCGACCCCTTCGAGCACGAGGCCCGTCTCGGCGGGCACGGGCAGGCCCGAGGTGTCGACGTACGCGAGGGAGGTCGCTCCCCCGTCGTGCGCGACCTCGAACCCGGCGACGGATCCGCCGCGCCCCAGCGGCTCGCGGCTGATCAGCCGCAGCGCGGCGGGGTCGGTCTCGAACGCCTCGGCCAGCAGCGCCGCCTCGTCGATCCGCGCGGCCGCGGGCACCTCGGTCTCCTGCATGATCCGATCCCACCACCGCCGTCTCAGACGCGCACCGCCCGCGGGGTGAGAGTGCTCTTATATTCGCGCTGTCCGGCCGTTTCCCCTCCGGCGCGCACGGAATACTGAACGCATGGATTCGCCCCAGGCCGCGCCGCGGCGCCGCGTGCTCTCGGTGCGTGCGCGCCTCATGGCGGTGATCACGGCGGTGGCCGTCGTGGGCCTGGCGGGCGTGGGCGGCGCGGTGTACCTCGTCGAGCGCGAGCGGATCCTCGCGTCGGTGGAGGACCTGTTGCTCGACAACCTCGGCTCGGCGCAGCAGTTCGTGCAGAACGTCGTGGCCGATCAGCCCGGCGCCACGGCCCGCGACGCGCTGCGCGTGGTGGTGGAGCGCATCAGCCCCGACGACAACATGGGCGTGCTCGGCATCGTGAACGGCGCCGCCGAGCTCAAGCCCGGCGTGCCGCTGGACCTCGATCTGGAGGACAACGCCGGCTTCGTCGAGCACGTGGTGCGCGAGGCGGATCAGCGCAACGCGATGCTCGGCCGCTACGTCGACGCAGACTCCGCCTGGCAGTACCTGGCGACGCCGATCGTGCTCGAGGGCGACACCGGCGACGACGAGGTGCTCTTCGTCATGGCGTACGACCTCAACGCAGAGCTCGCGGAGATCAACGAGCCGGCCCGGGCGTACCTCGTCGCCTCGGGGATCATGATCGTCCTCATCGTGGCGGCGGGCGCGCTGGCCGCGGGCCGGCTGCTGCGGCCGCTGCGCCAGATGCGCGAGACGGCCGAGCGCGTGTCGGGCCAGTCGCTCACCGAGCGCCTGCCCATCGAGGGCCGCGACGACGTGTCGGAGCTCGCCCGCACGATGAACGACATGCTCGACCGCCTCGACCAGGCGCTCGACTCGCAGCGGCAGCTGCTGAGCGACGTGCGCCACGAGCTGCGCACGCCGATCACGATCGTGCGCGGCCATCTCGAGCTGATGGATCCCGCCGATCCGGCCGACGTGCGCGAGACGCAGGAGCTCGCGATCGACGAGCTGGACCGCATGAGCACGCTCGTGCAGGACCTCTCGGAGGCGGCGTCGCTGCACGGCGCGTCTCCCGTGCGGGTGGAGCCGACGGACGTGCCGGATCTGCTCTCGCAGATCGTCCGCAAGGCGCGGGCGATCGAGGGCGCGTCGGTGACCGAGGGGCCGGTCGTCTCGGCCGTCGTACCCCTGGACCCCGGCCGGGTCACGCAGGCCGTGCTGCAGCTGACGCAGAACGGCGTGACCCACGGCGGCGGCCGGCTCGTGATCGGCAGCCGCATCGCCGACGGCGCGCTGGAGATCTGGGTGCGCGACTTCGGTCCCGGCGTCCCCGTCGAGGCGCGCGAGCGGGTGTTCGAGCGCTTCCACCGCGAGGACGCCACCGGGCGCGGCAGCGGGCTGGGCCTCAACATCGTGCAGGTGATCGCGCGCGCCCACGGCGGCTCCGCCCGCGTGATCGACCCCTACGACGGCCCGGGCGCGGTGTTCGTCCTCTCGTTCCCGCTGCCGCACGGCGCTCCGGACGAGCGGGACGCGGCGGGGGTGCCGGCCGATGCGGACATCCCGCCGCGGCCTCCGCTGCCGGCGGCGGATCGCGGTGCGGACGGCGGTCCGCGATCGGATCCGTCTGCCGATCCGGGTGCCGATCCGTCCGGTTCCGATCCCTCCCCCGATTCCCCGACCGCGAAGGAGACGCCGTGGCCTCGATCCTGATCGCCGACGACGAGGCCCGCATCGCCGGGTTCATCGAGAAGGGGCTGCGTGCCGCGGGCTTCGCCACGCGCGTCGCGCCCGACGGGGCCGAGGCCCTGGACCTGGCCCTGACGGGCGAGTTCGACCTGCTCGTGCTCGATGTGAACATGCCGCGGATGGACGGCTTCGCGGTGCTCGACCAGCTGCGCGGTTCGGGCTCGCGCATGCCGGTCATCATGCTCACCGCGCGCACCGACCTGAACGACACGGTGGCGGGCCTGGAGGGCGGCGCCGACGACTATCTCGGCAAGCCGTTCCGCTTCGACGAGCTGCTGGCGCGCATCCGGCTGCGCATGCGCGCGGCCGAGGAGGGCGCGGGCGCGGGCGGCGCCTCGGGCGAGCTGCGGCATCGCGACCTCGTGCTCGACGTGCGCTCGCGGCGGGCGGTGCTCGACGACGGCACGAGGGTGGATCTGTCGGCGCGGGAGTTCGCGCTGGCCGAGGAGCTCGTGCGGCACGCGGGCCAGGTGCTCAGCCGCGAACAGCTGCTCAGCCGCGTGTGGGGATTCGACTTCGACCCGGGATCGAACGTGGCCGACGTGTACATCGGCTACCTGCGCCAGAAGCTCGGCGCGGATCGGATCGAGACGGTCCGCGGCGCCGGCTACCGCATGGCGTGACGCGCTGCGGGCGCTCCGTTCAGCAACCGATCGGGGCGACCTCGGGCCTACGCGCCGGAGCGGGCGTTGTAGACGGTGACGTCGCCGGCGTCGACCCCCGCGCGGTAGGCGCGCAGCACGGCGACGCCCTCGTCGTGCAGCACGCCCTGGGCCACGCGGATGCCGCGCGCCTCGAACTGCTCGGCCCAGTCGGCGACCATGGGGCCCTCGTCGAAGGTCGTGATCTGCTCGACCTCGGGGCCGTCGACGCCGATGACGAGCGAGCGCACGCCCGACCACAGCACGGCGCCGTAGCACTGCACGCACGGCCGTGCGTTGACGACGATCTCGTGCTCGGGCAGGCCCTCGCCGCCGAGATCCCACGCGCCCAGGTGCGCCTGCGCGAGGCCGAGCGCGACGACCTCGGCGTGCGCGGACGAGACGCCACTGCCGAGCACGGCGTTGACGCCGACCGACACGATCCGGCCGGTTGCGCGCTCCGACACGATCGCGGCGAACGGCCCGCCGCTGCCCTCGCGCCAGTTGCGGTCGGCCAGGCGGTGGGCGAGGGCCATGCGGTCCTCGACGGCGGGGATCTCGTCGGGCAGGGCGGCGAGCTCGTCGCGCACCCAGGCGGGCAGCGCGATGGTGAAGCTCTCGGCGAGCGGCGACGTGTCCACGGAGCTCACTCTTCGCTGCGGCTGAAGACGAGGCGCAGCGCGGCGAAGACGAGGACCGCCACGACGGCGACGGCCACGAGCTTGGCGATGAACCACATCAGCGAGAAGAGCAGCTCGATGACGAACCACGCGATGACGACGGCGACGATGACGCCGATCCAGGTCCACAGGGTGCTCTTGTTCACGCTTCCAGCCTAGGCCCCGGTGCGGATCACGCGAAGGCGGGCGCGTCCTGGTGGATCACGCTCCAGCCCTGCGGGGTCTGCTCGACGCGCAGCTGGGCGGGGATCTGCTCCTTCATCGCCTCGACGTGGCTGATGACGCCGACCGTGCGGCCGCCCTGGCGCAGCTCGTCGAGGGTGCGCATGGCGACGTCGAGGGTCTCGGCGTCGAGGGATCCGAAGCCCTCGTCGATGAAGAGCGTGTCGAGGCGGATGCCGCCGGCCCGACTCGTGACGACCTCCGCCAGGCCCAGCGCGAGGGCGAGGGAGGCGAGGAACGTCTCGCCGCCCGAGAGCGAGTGCGGCGGGCGGGCGCGCCCGGTGAATCGGTCCATCACCTCGAGGCCGAGCCCGCTCGCGGCGCCGCGCGCGGCGAGGGCGTCGCTGTGCTGGAGGCGGTAGCGGTCGCCCGACATCTCGGCGAGCCGGGTGTTCGCGGCCGCGACGATCTCTTCGAGCTCGGCGGCGAGGACGAAGGTCTCGAGCTTCATGCGCCTCGCGTTCGGCGCGCGGCCCGCGACGGTGTCGGCGAGGCGCCGGATCGCGGCGGCCTCGGCCGCGAGGCCGGCGATCTGCGCGTGCGCGGCGGCGATGCGCTCGACGGCGCCCTCCAGGGTGCGGGCGCGCTCGGCGGCGGCGGTGTGCGCCTTCACGGCGGCTGCCCACGCCTCCTTGGCGGCGGCCACCGCGGCGGCGCTCGCGGTCGTGTCGACGGGCTCCTCGGGCAGCGCCTCGAGCTCGAGCTCGAGCAGGGTCGAACGCGTGGCGGCGAGGGCCGTGTCGTGCTCGTGGATGCGCGCGTCGAGGCCCTCGCGCTGCGCCGCGTCGCGCAGCGCGGTGAGCGCCTCGGCGGGGTCGGGGAAGCCGGCCTCGTCGACCGCGGTCTGCAGCGCGGCCGCGGCGTCGGCGGCGGCCTTCTCGGCGCGCGCGGACTCGCGCTGCGCCTCGGCGTAGGCGGTCGCGGCGGCAACCAGGCGCTGCTCCGCGTCGATGCGGGCGGCCACGGATTCGGCCGATCCCCGCACCTCCGCGACGGCGGCGCGGTTCTGCGCGAGCGCGGCCTCGGCCGCCTCGATGCGCGCGTCGAGGTCGCTGCGCTCGGCGATGATCGCCGCCTGCTCGGCGTCGGCCCGCTGCGCCTCGGCCTCGAGCGCGTCGCGCTCGGCGACGAGGCGCTCCTTCTCGGCGGCCGCGGCCTCGGCGGCGGAGAGCTCCTGCTGCTTCGCGGCGAGCGCGGCCTCGAGCTCGTCGGCCGTGCCGCCGGCGGCATCCTTCTGCGCGTCGGCGTGGGCGCGGTCGGCCTCGGCGAGGGCGGCGTTGGCGGTCTCGTACGCGGCGGTCGCGTCGCGGCGGGCGGCGTCGGCGCGCTCGATGTCGTCGACGGTGACGGGGTCGTCGCCGCGCGCGGCGGGTGCGGGGTGGCTGGTCGATCCGCAGACCGCGCAGGGCTCGCCGTCGACGAGCTCGGCGGCCAGCTCCCCCGCCATGCCGGCGAAGCGCCGCGCCTGCAGGTCGGCGAGGTGCGCCTCGGCCTCGTCCTTGCGCCTCTTGACCTGCTGCAGTGCCTCGAAGGCGGCGCGCTGGGCGTCGGCAAGCGCCGCGAGCGAGCGTGCTGCGGCGAGCCGGGTCTCGAGGGCGGCGACCGCCTGGCGCAGCGCGTCGATGGTCGCGGCGGCGACCTCCGTGCGGCCGAGCGCGGCCTGGATCCGCTCGCGCTCGGCGGGCAGCGCGCGCGTGCGCTCGGCGAGGGCGCCCGCGCGCTCGGCGGCGTCGGCGGCGCGGGCGCGCAGATCGCCCAGCGCCTGCTCGTCGGCGTCGAGCCGGGCCTCGATGTCGCGCAGGGGGCGCCACGATCCGATGCGCTGCTGCGCCGTCGCGACGAGCTCGTAGAGCGCGTCGGGGTCGGCGCCGGCCTCGTGGCCTGCGCGGGCGTCGTCCCACTCCGCGCGGGCGTCGTCGAGCACGGCGCCCGCGACCTCGACCGCGGCGAGCGCGCGGGCGGCGGCGTCCTTCGCGGCGCGCACGGGCTCGGCGCGCTGGGCGGCGTCGCGCTCGGCGCGCAGCGCGGCAATCTCGTCGGCACGAGCCTCGAGTGCGGCGAGGGACTCGCGGGCGGCGTCGCGGCGCCGCTGCTTGTCGCGCTGGGCGGTGCGCTCGGTGTGCGCGGCCTCGGCCGCGGCGAGCTGCCCGGTCACCTGCTGCTGGGCGGCGTCGGCTTCCTCGGCCAGGTGCCGCGCCCGCAGCGCGGCGCTGCCGATCCAGGCGATGCGCTCGTCGAGCCCGGGCTCTCCCCCGAGCGGCTCGAGGATGTCGCCGGCCGTCGCCTCGGCGTGCTCGAGCCGCGCCGTGAGGGCCTGGCTCTCGCCCTCGACGCGCGCGACGGCGTCCTTGCGGCGCTCCTCGAGCGCGCGCTCGTAGTCCTCGAAGCGCTTGGTGCCGAACAGCGTGCGCAGGAGCGCCTGCCGCTCGTCGTTCCTGGCGAGGAGGAACCGTGCGAAGCGGCCCTGGGCCAGCAGGATCACCTGCAGGAACTGCTGCTGGTTGAGGCCGATGACCTCGTCGACCAGCTGCGCCACGTCGACGGGGCGCGCCGCGCGGCCGATCCACTCCTCGCCCACGCGCTCGTACATGCGCGCCTCGGCGGGCTGCTTCGTGCTGCCGTCGCCGCGCTTCTTCGGCCGCAGGTAGTCGGGCGAGCGCTCGATGCGCCAGGTGCGCCCGCCGGTGGTGAACTCGAGCGCGACCTCTGTGGGGTCGTCCGGTCGCGCGTGATCGCTGCGCAGGCGCTTGTCGCCGTCCTCGTAGCGGGGCACCGATCCGTACAGCGCGAAGCAGACGGCGTCGAGGATGCTCGACTTGCCGGCGCCCGTGCGTCCGCCGATCAGGAAGATGCCGTCCGCGGCATACGCGTCGAGATCCACGGTCTGGCGGGCGCGGAACGGCCCGAACCCCTCGATCTCGATGCGGTGGATCCTCATGCCGGCACCGTCGCCTCGCGGTCGGCCGCGGTGCGCGCGGCGATGACGTCGGCGAGCAGCTCGTGCTCGTCGGCCGTGGCCCCCTCGCCCTCGCGCACGTGGGTGAGGAACGTGTCGATGAGCTCGCCGTCGCTGCGCGCGGCCACGACGCGGGCGCGGTAGCTGAGGCCGTCGTCCTCCGCGCGGTTCTGCGGGTCGAGCTGGATGGTGGCGCAGTGCGGGAAGCGCTGCTGCAGGCGGCGCATCGGCTCGGGCTGCGGCGTCGCGTCGGTGAGGACCGCGCACACCCAGGCGTCGGCGTGCACATCGTGCGCGACGTCGGACAGCAGCTCGTCGAGCGTGCCGCGCAGGGTGACGAGCGGGCGCGGCACGGGCAGCTCCAGCCACTCGACGCCCGCGAGCCCGTCGGCGTCGAGGTCGACGAGCCACGAGCCGCGCGGCTTGCCGGCCTCGCTGAAGCTGTAGTGCAGGGGCGCGCCGCTGTAGCGGATGTGCTCGGCGAGCCGCGAGCGGCCGTGGATGTGCCCGAGCGCGACGTAGTCGGGGCCGTCGAAGGCCGCGAGCGGCACGACGTCGAGCGACCCCTGCCGCAGGTCGGTGCGGATCTCGCGCTCGACACCCGGACTCGCCTCGACGCCGGCGGTGAAGCAGTGCGACGCCACGACCGATCGGCCGCCGCGCGCGGCGCGATCCGCGTTCACGAGCGACATCGCGTGCGCGATCGCCTGCTCCTGGGTGCGGGTGGCGGTGCCCGGCCAGATGCCGCGCACGATGATCGGCTCGAGGTACGGGATGCCGTAGAAGTGCACCGGTCCGTGCTCGTCGGCCAGCGTGACGGGCGTGCCGACGCCCGCGGGATCGGTGACGACGTGGATCCCGTCGCGCAGCAGCGGCGCCATGAACCCGAGCCGTGCCGCGTTGTCGTGGTTGCCGCTCGTGAGCACGATCTGCGCGCCCGCGTCGCTGATGCCGCGCAGGGCGTCGGTCAGCAGCGTGTAGCAGGCGGCCGCGGGCGTCGCCGAGTCGAACACGTCGCCCGCGATCACGACGACGTCGACGCGGTGCTCGCGCACCTGATCCGTGAGCGCCCCCAGCACACCGCGCAGCGCATCGAGAGTCGAGTTCCCATGGAACGACCGCCCGATGTGCCAGTCAGAGGTGTGCAGGATCCGCATACCCCCACGGTAAGGACGGCCTCCGACATTCCCGCGGAACACCGCCGCGGTTGCGCCGATCCCCAGCCGATCGCCGCGGGATGATGGATCCATGCCGACGTACACCTTCACGACCCCGCTGTGGAAGTGGTCCGCGCGCACCGAGGCCGGCGGCTGGTGGTTCGTGAGCCTGCCCTTCGAGGTGGCCGACGCCGTCGAGGGCCACGCGATGCCCGGCGCGGGCTTCGGCAGCGTGCCCGTCGAGGTGACGGTGGGCGCCACGACCTGGCGCACGAGCGTCTTCCCCAGCAACGAGCAGAAGACCCACGTCCTGCCGATCAAGAAGTCCGTCCGCACCGCCGAGGGCATCGGCCCGGGCGACGACGTGCGCGTGGAGCTGCGGGTGGAGGGCTGAGTCCTCAGCCCTCGCTCGCGAGAGGCTCCCAGGGGTTCACGATCTTCACGCCGGTCGGGGCGAAGTCGGCCACGTTGCGCGTGGCGACGATCAGGCCGTGCACCAGCGCCGTCGCGGCGATGAGTCCATCGCGAATCGGCCGCGGGTTCGGGACGTGCAGTTCGGCGTCGCGGTACGCGATCTCGTACGTCACCGGCAGGACTCGGCCGCTGAAGAGCGGAAGCACCTCGTCTTCGAACCAGGCCTCGAGGCGATTGCCGCTCGTCGGGTCCGTCCGCTTCTTCTGGAGGATGCCACGCTGGATCTCCCCCACGGTGATCACCGAGAGGTAGGTGTCGAGCACATCGACGTCGCTCAGCCAGGTGGTGACGTGGGGATCACGTCGTTCGGGAGACCTTCGCGCCTCGGAGACGACATTCGTGTCGAGGAGGAACATCGTGTTCAGTCCGCAAGATCCGGAATGACGGCAAGGGACCGATCCGGCTCGATCTCGAGGTCGTCATCGCCACTGCTCCGCGCACCGAGCACGTCGAGGAGGGTGCGGCGTCCACGGCGTGGGTCGAACAGCCTCGTGTAGTCAGCCGCCGAGAGCAGCACGGCCGTCGTGCGGCCACGTTCGGTGATGAACACGGGCTCCGCCTCGGCCATCGCCTTGACCTCGCGCGGGCGCTGATTGAACTGGGTTGCCGTGACCCTTGACATGTTCACCCCCGCATGTGGGTAGGTAGGTAGTTATTTTATGGCGCGGTTCCGCTCCGGGCAACGGCCCGAGGCTGTCAGCTTGTGCAGACCGCGTCCGCACAGGGTGTCGGTGCCTCACGGCAGGATGTCGCCCAGATCGGGACGCCACTCGAGGAGGCATCAGATGACCAGCCCAACCCCAGGAACGGGTGCGACCGCCCACTACCCCCAGGACCGATACCCCTACGTCATCACGCGAGTGAGCGAGACGGGCAACACCTTCTGGATGACTCCACTCGCCGAGGTAGACACCTCGACGGGACACGAGCCTTCACACTTCGACGGCCCTTTCCCGGTCTGGCGCCACACGTACACCCCGAGCGAGCTGCTGAGCATGCGCCAGGAGGACGCGCGCGAGATCAGGGTGACGCTCACCGCGAGAGGCTGGACCCACGGCGGCGTGCCGGTGACCGTCGGCAAAGCGCACTACTACCGCAACTACTCGTACTGATCGGCGCGCCGGGCGAACAGGCAGAGTGGGTGCGGCGCGATGTCCCGCGCGTCAAAGCCGTGAGTCCGCTCGTGTCGGTCGCAGCCGATAACGTGGCAACCAACGCCCACCTCACCACCCAAGGGACCATCGTGAAGAAGCAGATCAATGTTGTCGGCGCGGTCATCGTCAAGGACGCCCTGATCCTCTGCGCGCAGCGTGGGCCCGGCAGCCTGGCGGGAATGTGGGAGTTCCCTGGCGGCAAGATCGAGCAAGGCGAGACACCCCGTGAAGCCCTTCTCCGGGAGATCGACG
This sequence comes from Microbacterium sp. NPDC003461, assembly GCF_053588335.1. NCBI lineage: Bacteria > Bacillati > Actinomycetota > Actinomycetes > Micrococcales > Microbacteriaceae > Microbacterium > Microbacterium sp. NPDC003461. The sequence goes on from NZ_JBSFPT010000004.1 coordinate 76,212, forward strand.
AGGAGCTTCATTGCACTGTCGAGGTCGGCGAGGAAGTGACGACCACGACACATGAATACGAGTTCGGCATCGTAACGCTTACGACCTTCCTGTGTGAACTCGTCGATGGCACGCCGGAGCTCACCGAGCATGCGGAGGTTCGTTGGCTCCCGCCGTATTCGCTATCCGACCTCGAATGGGCACCCGCCGATGTCCCCGCCGTGGAGATTCTGCAGGATAAGCTCGCGGCGTGAGCAATCCCGACTTCACGCGGAGCGACGAACTCCAGCTCGACATCGACTTTGGCTATCTCAGCAAGGACACCGACGCGCCGCGGCAGTTCAACCCGAGAGTCGTACTCAACACCGAGGACATAAAGGTCCTGCACACGCTCGCCGAGGAAATCCGCCGTTGCGACACATTCACGTTCTCGGTCGCGTTCGTGTCGTCACGCGCGATCCAGCTGCTCAAGCAGGAGTTCGCGAACTTCGCTGGTAAAGGGCGGATTATCACGTCGGATTACCTCGGCTTCAATGCACCAACCGCATTCGACGAACTGCTGAATCTTGGGGATCAGCTCGGCATCGAGGTCCGGCTTCACGATTCGCGGGCGTTCCACCCCAAGGGTTACATCTTCGAATCGGCCCGTTCCATCACCGCCATGATGGGGAGCTCCAACCTCACCCACACCGCGATCGCGTCGAACCACGAGTGGAACCTCAAGGTCACCGCGTCCCGGGGAAGCGATCTCGCCGACCAGATCTCGCGCCTCGTTACGCGGCAGATCGAGGATTCGAAGCCGCTCACTCGCGATTGGATCGAGCAGTACCGCAAGCGGTACGTGCCTCCGACGGCCCGCTCAACGCCGACGGATCGCCCCGACTTCTCCGATGCGCCCGACTCGATCGCGGACGAACCCGTCGCCGACGACGCAGACCCCCGCCCCGAACGCGTCCGGCTCGCACCGGCGCGACCGGATACCACCGAGCCCGAGACGCTGTGCCCGAATCGCATGCAACAGGACGCGCTCCACGAGCTGGCACGGGTGCGTGCGGAAGGCGCCAACCGGGCGATCGTGGTGTCGGCGACAGGCACAGGCAAGACCATCCTCTCGGCGTTCGACGTGCACGCATGCGCGCCCAAGAGGCTCCTGTTTGTGGTTCACCGCGAGCAGATCCTCGATCGCAGCATCGCCGAATATCACCGCGTGCTTGGCGGATCTCTCGCGGACTACGGCAAGTTCACGGGCAACGTGAAGCAGCAGGACCGCCGTTATGTCTTCTCTACCGTGCAGACGCTGTCGCGAGCGCTCGACCAGTTCCGTCCCGATGAGTTCGACTATGTGGTGATCGATGAAGCTCATCGCGCCGGCGCGGAGGGGCATCTCCGGGTGCTCACGCACTTCACACCGAAGTTCATGCTGGGTATGACGGCTACGCCCGAGCGCACCGATGCATTCAACGTGTTCGAGCTGTTCAACTACGTCGTGCCGTACGAGATTCGGCTACAGCACGCTCTCGAAGAGGGGATGCTCGCACCCTTCCACTACTACGGCGTTGCCGATGTGACGCTCTCGGACGGCACGACCATCAACGCCGAATCCGACCTGTCAGCGCTCATTAACCCGGAACGTATCGATCATGTGATTAAGGCCATTGAGCTCTACGGTCAGGCAGGCGTCGCGCCGCGCGGGCTCATCTTCTGCAGTCGGCAGACAGAGGCACATGCACTGTCCTCGGCGCTGAACGAGCGAACTCTGCACGGCAAGCCGCTCCGCACCATTGCTCTCACGGGATCCGACAGCATGGACGTACGTGAAGCCGCCGTGGGAAGCCTTGAGCGCGGCGAACTCGACTACATCCTTACTGTCGACATTTTCAACGAGGGTGTCGACATCCCGTCGGTGAATCAAGTCATCATGCTGCGTCAGACGCAGTCGCCGATCGTGTTCGTCCAGCAGCTCGGTCGGGGGCTGCGCAAGGCTGCCGGTAAGGAATATCTCGTCGTCATCGACTTCATCGGCAACTACGCGAACAACTTTATGATCCCGATCGCGCTCTACGGGGATGAGACCCTCAACAAGGAGTCCCTACGCAAGGACCTAGTCACGGATAGGGGCGTCCTTCCGGGCCTTTCCAGCATCTCCTTCGATCAGATCTCGAAGGAACGGGTGCTCGCTGCTATCCAGTCCGCGAAGCTCACCAGCGCCGCGAGCTTGCGACGCGCGGTGAAGTCGATGTTCAACCGCCTTGGGCGCGAGCCCTTGCTCTGGGACTTCTGGCGCTTCGAGTCCACTGACCCGGTCGTTCTTGCGACCCACCGCGAACACTTCCCTGCCCTCGTCGCGTCAGCGCTGGGGAACGCGCTGCCGCTCACGGATACGGAGAGTAAGGCACTGCAGTTCATTACCCACGAGCTGCTCGTCGCCAAACGCCCGCATGAGCTCGTGGCGCTTCGCGCCCTTTTGGAGAGTGGCGGCGTTCTGGATCGCGACGACCTTGCTGCAGCTCTTGCCCTCCGGGGCGCCTCGACCTCGGCCCGTGCGCTCGACGCCCTCATTCGGGTGCTCACGCTCGAGTTCCAGATTCAGCAAGAGGTCGCTCGTTATGGCGCCCCGATCATTGTGCGGCGTAGTAGCGGGATTGCGCTGAGCGAGGATTTCACCCGCTCGTACGCAGCGGACGCACGGTTCGCTGAGGCTGTAGATGACGCTATACAAACAGGTCTGGCGCTCATCGAAGCCCGATACGCCGCCGACCGCCCGCTGAAGCCCGGCATGCAGTACACACGCAAGGATGCCTGCCGCCTTCTCGGCTGGGACAACAACGAGATGGGCGCAATCTTCGGCTACAAGGTTCACCGCGCGACCTCCACGTGCCCGATCTTCATCACCCTTCACAAGGACGAGGACGTCTCGGCGAGTACGGCGTACGACGATGAGCTTCTCGATGCATCGAACGTCCATTGGTTCACAAGAAGCCGTCGGACGCTCGCGACACCCGAGGTGCGTTCGATCATTCAGGGCGAAGTCGACGTGCACGTGTTCGTCAAGAAGGACGATGCTGAGGGCGCCGACTTCTACTACCTCGGGCAGGCACACGCGTCCAACCCCATGCAGACGACAATGCCTGACAAGGACGGCTCACCGCTCGACGTCGTCCACATGAATCTTCGACTCGAGTCGCCCATGCCGCACGCTCTCTACGCCTACTTTCACCCGTCGTTGGACTAGTGCCCCAGGGGAAGCGAGGGCGGCAGCCCGGCATCCGGCGGATGGATCGGTCCCGGCGCGGGCCGGAGCCGACGGGTCGTGTGACGGGCGGCGCTGAGGCGCCCCGCCCCGGTGCGCTCTACTCCCCCACCACCCGCAGCAACCGAAACTCCCGCCGCCGCAGCAGGCGCAGCACCCACGACGCCGGGGGCCCGAACGCTCGCAGCCCCTCCCGCACGCCGTACGGCTCGACGGCGGTGAGCCGGTACCACCGGCCGCGGTGCAGCACCCGCCCGCCGCCGGCGAGCACGTTGCGGTACCAGTTGACGCCGTCGCCATAGGTGAGCTCGGCGACGAGGCCCTCGGGAACGCGGGCGAGGATCAGCGGCGCCTCGTATGTGCGCCCCGACTTGCGGCCCACGTGCTCCACGAGCGAGAACGGGCCGCGGCCGCGCCGGGCCGCGCGCAGGGTGAGCGGGTTGAGCGTGCGGTTAAGCAGTGCGACGTATCGCTGCTTGAAGGCGCCCATGCGGCACAGTCTGCTCCGTTCCGGCCCGCGCCGCCCGGGTAGGTTCGATCCATGCGCCTCGAACCGCCGGCCCGTCCGTTCACGCACGACGGCGCCACGCTCGTGTGGGAGGAGCGCGGATCGGGCGACGTGACGTTCGTGCTCATCCACGGGATCGGGATGGGCCGCAGCGTGTTCGGCGGCCTCGGCGAGCGGCTGAGCGCCCACGGTCGGGCGATCGCGATCGACCTGCCCGGCTACGGCGAGGCGCCCGAGCCGCCGCGCGTGCCGACGGTGGAGCGGATGGCCGACATGGTCGCCGCGTTCCTGCGCGCGCACCGGATCGAGGCGCCGGTGCTTGTCGGCCACTCGATGGGCGCGCAGGTCGCCGTCGAGGTCGCCGCACGGCACCCCGCCCTCAAGGCCCGCCCGGTGCTCATCGGGCCGACCGTCGAGATCGGAAAGCGCCGCGCGTTCACGCAGCTGCGGCGCCTCGCCACCGACCTGCTCGACGAGAGCCCCAAGGTGCTGCTCATCGGCGCGCGCGAGTACGTGCGCGCCGGCCCGCACCTGCGCCTGAAGATGCGCGCCATGCTCACCCACGCGCCCGAGCGGGCGTTCCCGCGCGTGGCCGAGCCCGCGCTCGTGCTGCGCGGCGAGAAGGACCTCGTCGCCCCGCACGACTGGTGCCGCGCCGTCGCCGACGCCCTCCCCCTCGGGCAGCTGCGCGAGATCCCCGACAGCGGGCACGAGGCGATGATCCGCAATCCCGATCCGGCGGCGGATCGGATCGTCGCGTGGCTCGCCGAGACCGGCGAGCGCGGGGTCGCGGATGCCGATCCGTCCGCGTAGCGTGGCGGGATGACAGACCCCCAGCAGCCATCGCTCGTGCAGCACGCCCGACTCCAGCAGGCGCTCGACGCCTGGGCTGAGCGGAAGGACGCGCAGACGCACAGCGACGCGCTGCGGCGGGCCATGTCGGGCCAGCTGCTGCTCGACATCAGCGCGTCGACGTTCGCCGATCCCGACAACCCCATGCAGCAGGGCGACACGCTCGCCGTGGCCTCCGTGCGCGACGCCGACGGCAAGGACCTGCTGCTGGCCTTCACCGACAACGATCGCCTGCGCGCGTTCACCACTGCCGAGGAGCCGCGCTCCCTCGCCCAGTCGGGCGCGGCGACGCTCGAGCACGCCATCGCGCAGCACGAGGGCATCGCGATCGACGCCGGCACGGACGGCGCGTTCATCGCGTACGCCGACGAGATCTCGCGCGCCTTCGGTGCCAACCCCGCCGACGCCGCCCGACTCGCCTCGGCGACGGTGGACGGCGGGGTGCCGCTCGACGAGTTCCTGGGCCTGCTGCGCGACGCCGTCGTCTACGTGGGCGGCATCCCCGTCGCGGGCGAGGACCGCGAGGTCACGGGCTACCGGATCGCGACCGCCACGCGCGCGGACGGCGGCGTGCTGCACGCCGTCTTCTCCAGCCCGGCCGAGCTGTGGGCGTGGACGCCCGACGCCATGGCGCAGCCGACGACGATCGACCGGATCGTCGAGAGCGCCCGCGACGACGGCATGGCCGGTCTCGTCGTGAACCCCGTCGGCCCGAGCGCCGAGCTCGAGCTGGCCTGGTTCGACCGCGCGGAGTGACACCGGGCGCGGAGCGACACCGGGCCGGGCACAGAACGCGCCCGGCCCGGCGCCCTCCCCCGGCTACTCCCGCTCTTCGGCCGCCCGGTTCGCCGCCTCCACGAGCACCTGAGCGGTCTCGGCGGGCCTGGTCAGCTGCGGCCAGTGGCTCGTGGGCAGCCCGATGATCGTGAGCTCGTGCAGCGCGTCGAGCTCGGTGGTCATCGGATGCCCCGCCTCGATCAGCTGCTCGATCTGCTCCTTCGGGAACGCCGTGGCGAACACCGTCACGGGGATGCGGTGGCGTGCCTCGTCGCGCAGGCGGATCGGCTCCGTCGCCACGCGGGCCGGCTCGGGGATGGCGTTCGCGACGAACTCCGCGAGCTGCTGCTCGGTGAAGTCGGCGAACTCCGCGTCCTCGAAGTACGCCGCGCGGTCCTCGGGGAACGGGATGACCCCGTCGACGACGGGCAGCTCGTCGTTGACGACGAGGCCGTCCGGCGGCGGGAACGAGTCGACGAACACGACGTGCGCCACGCGATCCGGCCGCGCGTCGGCCGCGCCCCACGCCACGTTGCCGCCGCCCGAGTGCCCGGCGAGGACGACCGGCCCGTCGATGCCGTCGATCAGCGCGACGACCGCGTCGATCTGATCCTGCAGCCCCACGTCGGTGCTGTCGCCGGGCGCGAGGCCCGGCAGCGTGGGCGTGTGCACGCGGTGCCCCGCGGCCTCGAGGGCCGGCACCTGCGCCGACCACGACGATCCGTCCAGCCAGAAGCCGGCGATGAGAATGATGTCCATGCCCCGACGCTAGACCGGGCCACCGACATCCGAAACGCCCGTCAGCGCGCGGCGAGCACCCCGGCGCGCTCGGGATGGGCGGCGAACCAGTCGGCCACGTACCAGCACACGGGCAGCACCTCGCGGTCGCCGCGCGCCTCGATGTCGGCGACGGCGCGTTCGGTGATCTCGCCGGCATAGCCGTGCCCGCGGAACGACGGCACCGTGAACGCGCGCGTGAGCGCCACGGTGCGGCCGTTGTCGCGGTAGTCCAGCACGCTCACCAGGTCGTCGCCGCGATGCAGCGTGTAGCGGGAGGCCGCGGTGTCGTTCGCGAACGTGAGATCGGTCACCCGAACAGGCTACGCGCGTGCGGCGACACCGGCGCCGCAGCGTCCGATGACGTCATGTTTCGTCACGCGGCGACGCGGTTTGACACGCGGCATCACACCGGGCAATAATCGGCGGCATGTCTGCCAACGCCACGATTCTGTCCGCCCAGGAGGCGAATGGAGTTGCCGGGATGATGATGCCCGGTCGCGTTGGCATGTGCTGTCGAATGTGCCGCTGAGTCGAATCCGTTCCTCGCTGCACCGCTCGCGCCGCTCTGACGGGCGCTGAGCCCGAGCTCCCCGCGGAGCCCTCCCCGCCGCATCCTCCCGGATCACGCGGCCCCGCTGCATCGCATCCCGATGCCGCATCGACGCACACCCGTATCGGGTGATTCCAAGGACCTCCTCATGTCGAACACCGCCTTCCTCGACCGCCCCGCTGCCACCCAGACCTCGACCCAGGCCGCCGCCGACACGGCAGCCCCCGCCGGCTCCCCGATCCGCTCCTCCGCCGCCACCCTGCCCGCCGGCACCTCGCCCCGCGGCTTCGCGCTGTACGTGGGGATCGACGAGGTGAAGGCCGCCATCGACGGCGTCAGCCTGCCCACGCTCGTCGAGGCGCTGCGCCGCACGCTCGCCGAGCTCGCGCCGAGCGCCGAGACCTACGCCGCCGTGGCCCTCGCACCGCAGTCGGCCGGCGGGCGCGACGTGGACGTCGTGCGCCTCGCACTCAAGGAGCCGGGCGCCGCCGCGCGCGCCAAGCAGGAGGCGCCGAAGCCCGAGACGGGCACGGGCGTGGTCGTGGATCTGTCGCGCAAGCGCATCGTCATCGACGGCGAGACCGCGCCGCTCACCTTCAAGGAGTTCGAGCTGCTGCAGTACCTCGTGCTGCGCGAGGGCCGCACGATCGCGCGCGGCGAGCTCGTCGAGTCGCTGTGGGACGCCGCCGACGCGAACGCGCCCGGCGAGCGCACGATCGACGTGCACGTGCGCCGCCTGCGCGCCAAGCTCGGCCGCTACGAGGAGATCGTGCGCACGGTGCGCGGCGTCGGCTACCGCTTCGACCGCCACGCCGACGTCGCCATCCGCTACGGCACCGGCACGCCCTCCCCCGACCGCTTCTGATCGCGCACGCCCTCACACCGCGCATGTCGGCGGCCCGGCGTAGCGTGGGGGCATGATCCCGGCCGCCGCGCTCGCCCCGCGTCACGCGACGCGCACGCGCGACCCCCGGCCCGATCCGGGTCCACGGCTGGAGGGCGAGTACCGGCCCCGCGGCGAGCTCGACCTCGTCGCCACCGTGGCCGCGCTGCAGCGCGGACCGGGCGATCCGACGCAGACCATCGACGGGCCCGTGCTCTGGCGCGCGACCCGCACTCCCGAGGGCGTCGCGACGCTCGCGCTGCGGCAGGCGGCCGACGGATCGGTGCGGCTGGCGGCCTGGGGGCCCGGGCGCGAGTGGGCCATCGCACAGGCCCCGGCGCTGTGCGGCGCGGGCGACGATCCCTCGTCCTTCGAGCCGCGCCTGCCCTGGATCGCCGAGGCGCACCGCCGCCACCCCGGGCTGCGGATGGCGCGCACCGAGCTGCTCTTCGACGCGCTCGCGCAGGCGATCACCGAGCAGAAGGTCACGCTGCGGCAGGCGTTCGGCGCATGGCGGCGGATCGTCACCTGGTGCGGCGAGCGCGCCCCCGGGCCCACGCCGGTGCCGATGTTCGCACCGCCCTCCCCCGAGGGCTGGCGGCGCGTGCCCTCGTGGGCGTGGCACCGCGCGGGGCTCGAGCCGCCGCAGGCCCGCACGATCGCCGAGGCCGCCGCGCGGGCGGCCTCGCTCGAGCGCGCCGCGTCCGCCGGCCGGCTCGACGCCGCGCTCGGCAGTCTGCGCGGCATCGGACCGTGGACGATCGCCGAGACGCGGATCCGGGCCCTCGGCGATCCGGACGCCGTGAGCGTGGGCGACTTCCACCTCGCGCATCACGTGGGCTACGCCCTCACCGGCGCGCGCACCGACGACGCCGGCATGATCGAGCTGCTCGAGCCCTGGCGCGGGCACCGGCAGCGCGTCATCCGCCTCATCTACGCCGCCGGCCGGGCCGAGCCCCGGCGCGGCCCGCGGCTGCACATGGAGGACCACCGGGATCGCTGACGCGAGTCGCTGGAGTGCGGTTCTCACGAGTATTCGGCGGTGCTGTCGAACGCCCGACGAGAAGCGAACTCGCTCGGCGCGCGCGTCTCAGTCCGCTGTGCGCGAGACCACGTTGAGGCGCATCCGGCTCGGAACCACGCGCACGCGCGAGGTGTGCACCAGCCCACCATCCTGGTCGATCGCGCGCTTGCGGATCACGATGAGGGGGTCGCGCTCGGGTCGTTGCAGCCACTCGGCCGTCTGTTTGTTCGTGAAGCCGACGCCGATCTCGCGGTGCATCTCGGCGAACTCGACGCCGTAGTCGTCACGCAGCACCTGGTAGGTCGAGACGTCGTCGATGATCTTGCGGTCGAAGCCGGGGAAGCGCAGCAGCGAGTACCGGCTCACGTCGATCGAGAGCGGGACGCCGTTGAGGGCGAACACGCGCACCAGGCGGAAGGTGGGTGAGCCCACCGGCACCTCGAGGCGTGCTGCGCGGCGCTCGTCGGCGGCGAGGACCTCAGCCTTCATGATCCGGCGCGATTTGACCCCATCGCCCACCACCTTGTCGGCAAAGCCCCCGACCGACATGGTGCCGAGCACGTCCCGCGCGGGCGAGACGAACGTGCCGCGTCCCTGCTGCCGCTGCACGAGTCCGATCCCCTCCAGATCGGCGACGGCACGCCGCACAGTGATGCGGCTCACGCCGAAGCGCGCGCACAACTCGGGCTCTGGGGGCAGCTTGCCGCTCTCCGCGTACGCGCCGCCCTCGATCTCGTGCATGAGGAGCGCGCGGATCTGCTCATGCAGCGGCGTGGAGTTCGCGTTCTGCACCCTGATCTCCCCTTGGCGCGGCGTTCACGTCACGCCTTCCGGTAGCGGCGTAGAAGCTGCGCTCGCGCGTCGTCCCCACCGTTGACAGGGTAACCGAACGCTCCTCGCAGCGTGCAGGCGAGCGCGCCCGTGGTCGAGGCGACTTCTAGGCTCCGAGCGATGTCGGCTCCGGACGCGCGGGCCGCCAGGAACCCGGTGATGAAGGCGTCCCCCGCCCCCAGTGCATCCACGGCATCGACGGGAACGACCCTCCCGGTGTGCGTGGTACCGGCCTCGAACGCCCGGGCTCCCCGAGAGCCGAGGGTGATGACGACGGATGCCATGCCGCACTCGAGCGCGAATGCGGCCAGTGCGTCGACCTCCGCGTCGGTCAGCGCACCGCCGGAGAAGAAGCCGACATCGACGTGGCGCGCGGTGGCGCGGACGATGTCGCCCGCGGCATCGTTGGAGTAGTCGAATGAGACGGCGGTGCCCCGTTCAGCGATCACCGGGAGATCCGCCTCGATCGACGAGTACACGGAGGTGTGCACGCGCGAGTATCCGGCGAGGTACTCCGCATCGGCGTCCGTCATCCGCAACCGCAACTCGGCCTGCACACCGCCGCGGTTGGAGCCGACGAAGACCCGGTCGCCATCGTCGTCCAGTTCGACGAACGCCATACCGTTGGCGCCGTGGGCGTGCCGGACACGGGACCGATCGACGCCGATCTCATCGAGCACTCCCTGCAGGTGCGCAGCGAAGCGGTCGTCGCCCATGATGCCCACGAATCCGGCATCCGCTCCGAAGAAGAGCCGGCTGTAGACCGCGACGTTCAGGGCGTTGCCACCCGGGTACGCGAGGTCTTCGTGCACGTAGCAGTCGAGCACGTTGTCGCCGACTCCGACGAGCGAGGACGCGGGCACAGCACTGAGGATGCCGCGCAGTTCTTCGGACGAGTGCATCGTCATCCCTTCACACTCCCCGCCGCGACGCCCGCGACGAAGTACCGCTGCAGCAAGATGAACACCACCACGATCGGGAGCGCGGCGATCGTCAGTCCGGCCAGCAGCACTCCCCATTCTGTCGAGAGCGCGTCGCGGAACGACATCAGGCCCGCGGGGATGGTGCGCAGCGAGTCCTGGTCGATGAACACGATCGCGAAGAGGAACTCATTCCAGGCGAAATACCCGGTGAGCACGGCGGACGTCATCAGCACCGACTTGCTCAGCGGGATGTAGACGTGCCGGAGAACGCCGCCGGAACGGCATCCGTCGATCGTCGCCGCGTCGACCAGTTCGCGCGGGACGCCGAGGAACACCGAGCGGATGAGCAGGATCGCCATGGGGAGGCGGAACGCCACGTACGGCAGAATCATCGCCCAGGAGGTGTTGAGCAGCCCCATCGAATCGAGCAGGCGGTACAGCGGGATCAGGCTCACCTGGGGGGCGACCACGAGCCCGCCCATTGCGAGCACGAGCACCACGTCGGCGAGGCGACTCGACATGCGCACCATGCCATACGCGCACAGGGCGGCGATCACGACGGTGCCGATCGTCGAGGCGAGCGTGACGATCACCGAGTTCAGGAAGTAGTCCGAGATCCCCTTGTCCCACGCCTGCGCATAGTTCTGCACAAGCCAGGTGGAAGGCAGCCCCCACGGGTCTGCGAATATCTCGGTGGACGACTTGAACGACGACACCACCATCCACAGCAGCGGATATGCAATGACGATGGCGTAGATGAGCAGCAGGGCGTAGACGGGGAGTTGCCGGATGCGCTCCAGCGGCCGGAGGTGGGGAGCACTCACGGTCAGTCCTTTCCGCTTCGGAACGAGAGCATCTGGATGATGGACAGCACCAGCGTGATCACGAAGATCAGGCTGGCGATAGCCGAGGCGTAACCCATCTGGTTCTGGAAGAACCCCTGGTTGTACATGTAGGTGGCGAGCACCTGGGTCGTGTTGCCGGGCCCTCCCTTGGTGAGGATGTAGGGCTCATTGAAGACGGTGAATGCGCCCGACACTGTGAGGATCATGGCGACGAAGATCATCTCCTTCGCCTGCGGCACCGTGATGCTGAAGAACTGGCGGATGCGGCCGGCGCCGTCGAGCGACGCCGCCTCGTAGTACTCCTGCGGGATCTGCTGAAGAGCGACGACGTAGAGCATGCAGACGTAGCCGATGCTCTGCCACTGAGACACGGCAATCACCGAACCGAGGGCGGTGTCCACGTCGGCGAGCCAAGCCGTCTGCAGATGCTCGAGCCCGACGAGGGCGAGCAGCTCGTTGAGCAGCCCGCCGCGCGAGTTGTAGACGAACGTGAACAGCAGGGCGATCACGGTCATCGAGATCACGGCCGGGAGGAAGTACACCGACCGCAGGAACGTCCCCATCCGCGGCCCGACCAGGCGCGTGAGCCAGGCCGCGATCACGAGCGCGCCGCCCACCTGGAAGACCACTGACACGAGCGCGTAGATGACGTTGTTGGTGAGCGCGGTGCGGATGATCGGGTCCGTGAAGAGACGCTCGAAGTTGTTCGTGCCCACGGCCGTCATGTCGCCCGCCCCGGCACTGAAAGAGAAGAAGCCGTAGACGATGTTCGCGATGAGGGGGTAGTAGACGAAGATCGCGAGCAACGCGAGCGCGGGCAGCACGTAGAGGGTATTGCCCAAGGCGCGAGTCCAAGATTTCATGGCGCTTCTCCTTTCCTGGAAGGGGGTGCCGGCGGACTGCCCCGGCACCCCCGTGGATGGTTCAGGACGCGTCGCGCACCCGCGATGCGGCATCCTGGACCGCCTTCATGACTCCCTCCGGCGTCTGCTGACCGCCGAGCATCAGCTGCGTCTCCGTCAGGTACGTCTGCACGATCTGGGGGTCGTAGGCGTTGTCGAGCCAAGTCGTCATGGCCGAGGCGTCGACGATGCCCTCCGCGAGCTCCTTCGAGATCTCGGGAACGTCCGCCTTTTCGACAGCGCCCTGCACCGCGCTCAGCTCGCCGGTGTCCTCGGAGTACTTCACGCCGTTCGACTCGCTCAACATGAACTCGACGAACCGCTGCGCCTCCTCAGGGTGCTCGGTCGTCTTCGAGATGACGAAGCCCTCGGGTGCGCCGGTCAACTGCTCCGGGTCGCCCTTGCCCCCGGCGACGCTCGGCATGTTGAACGTCGCGTACTCGAACTGCGCGTCGCCGAAGTAGCCGACCTCGGAACTCTGCATGTACATGATCGGTGCATCGCCCGCGATCCACGCGTTGCGCGCGACCTCGTGGGTGACGGCTGTCATGTCCTCGTTCATGTAGGTCGAGAGCTCCTGGAAACGCTCGAGCGCCTCGACGTACCCGTCGTCGGTGAACTCGCCGGTCGTCGGATCCTGGTCCGCGAGGAAGACCTCAGGATCGAGCATCCGCTGGTTCAGCGTGCCGACGTAGTGGGCGATGGTCCATTGGTCCTGGGCGCCGTATTCGATCGGGGTGAGCCCCTCGTCCTGCAGCGCGTCGAGCACGTCGATGAACTCGTCCCATGTCGTCGGAGCCTCGAGCCCGAGCTCATCGAAGACGTCGGCGTTGTAGAAGAACAGCTTCGAGTGCATACCGATCGGCAACCCGTACTGCACGTCGTCGACCGTGAACGGCTGGAGCTGGCTCTCGTAGAAGCTGTCGGCCACCTCCGGGTTGTCGGCGAGCCACGGACCGAGGTCCATCAGCGCGTCGCCCTTGGCGAGCTCCGCGAGGAAAGAGCCACTCCACGAGAACATGACGTCCGGCGCGTTCGCGGAGCCCGCTACGACCTTCACCTTGTCCTTGTAGGCATCGTTGAGAACGCTCTCGACGTTGACCTTGATGTCGGGGTTCTCCTCCTCGAAACGCTCGACGAGATCGGCGAAGTACGAGTTCTTCGGCTCGTTCGGCCATCGGTGGAAGAAGTCGATCGTCACCTGCCCTTCGGCGGCCGGTTCGGTGTCCGACCCTCCGCAGGCGGCGAGCGGCAGGACGAGCGCGCCGACAGCGACGGCGGTGGCGAGTCGAATGGATGTGCGCATTCACGTGCTCCCTGAGTTCTCAGTACTCCATGCGCCACATGTAGCGGCGCACGGAGAGGGGGTGTCCACGGTGGTCGGCGAGCGCGTCGGCGTGCACGCGCAGGACGACATTGAAAAGGAGGTGCGCGAGGATGCCGCGCACCTCGGGTGCCACGACGTCGAGACCGAAATCCTTCGCATCGATGACGAGCGCCTTGTCGGAGTGCTGCGTGAGGAAGTCCACGGCACGCTGCTCCACGGGACGGGTCTCATCGAGGCCGACGAGGGCGATGAACGGCACGTCGACATCTGTCACTTCGAACGGACCGTGGAAGTACTCGCCCGCGTGGATCGCAGCCGAGTGCACCCACTGCATTTCCTGAAGGAGGCAGATCGCGAACGAGTAGGCGGTGCCGTAGTTCGATCCGGAGCCCATGGTGTAGATCAACGTCTCGCGGCGGGAGGCGAAGGCCCACTCGTTCGCGGATGCCGCGTACGACTCCCGCGCGGCAGGCACGAGCGTCGGCAGTTGCGCGACGGCGGAGTCGACGGCATCCGCGATGTGCACGCCGTCGCGCTCCTCGAGCAGCGCCGCGACGAGGCGCAGGATGAGCGCTCCCCCGACATATGCCTCGCTCTTGCCCTCGCCGTGCTGGTAGGCGATGACGATCTCCGACTCCGTGGCGAGCGGCGAGGTCGGGTCGAAGGTGAACGCGATGGTCAGGGCGCCACGCTCGCGGGCGTGCTTCGCCGCCGCGACGGTCTCCGGAGTCGTGCCGGAGTGGGAGCACAGGATGACGACGGTGTCGGCGTCGACGCGAGACGAGTCGCGCGACGTGAACTCGGCGGCGTTGAGCGCAGTGGCTTCGAGGTTCTTGGCGAGGGTGCCGAGGACGTACTCGTTGGGCAGCATGTTCGCGTAGGAGCCGCCGCAGGCGGTGAGCACGACGCGAGACACGGAGTCACGAGAGGCGATGGCGGCTCGAGCGGCGGTGAGCTGGCTCTCGATGGTCGCGGAGTCGATGAACGGAGCAGAGGCAGTCAAAATGTACCCTTCGTTTGATACGTCATGCGTCGTCATATGACGTTATGTGATGACTGACTATGCCCCACCCTCGACGAAGTGTCAACGTTTTTCTTGACGCGAGCGCTCACCAGCATCGTCAGCCTGCTGGCGACATCGTCGGCCTGCCGGCGACCTCGGCCCCGCGACAGACCATCGACCGCCGCCGCGCCGAGCCCGTAGCCTGGGGGGCATGACCCGCTCACGCACCCTGCTGCTCGCGCTCGGCGTGCTGGCCCTCGGCGTCGTCATCGGCGTCATCCTGCAGAACGTGCTGCTCGGGGCGCTGCTGGGGCTCCTGGGCGCCCTCGCGATCTTCCTCGCGTTCGAGAGCCGCCGCGGCCGCAACGCCGGCGTGAACGACGAGGACAAGGGCATCGAGCTCTGAAATCCGCCCCTGATCGGGCCTCTCAGGGAACTCGGAGGTCACCGGTCAGGCGTCCTGTTATCCGTTCGTTACGCAAGATACCGGATCGGGCCCGATCCGCATGCTGACGCGGATCGGGGGCGATTCGGCGGATCGCGGCCGGGGCGAATCGCCGTCGGACCAGGAGTTACGCTCTCACGCCACGTCCAGGTAAACGCCGGGTAGCGCTCAGGTTACGGCTGGCAGGGTCGTCCGGTCGTACCCGATCGCCCGCGCCTCCCGATGCGCGGGGCCGCCGAACCGAAGAGCGGCCACCGTCCTGGCGGGACCCGAACCCGCCAGGGCCCTCGACGCGGGTGCCCTGAACACGACACGGACCCGATGCTTCACACGCTTCCCCACGCCACGCCCATCACCGCCCCCAAGCACCCCCGGCGCTCGCACCGCGGCCGCTTCCTCGCCACCGCCGCGCTCGGCGCCGCGCTCCTCGTCACCGGCACCGCCCTCACCGCGCAGGCCCAGACGCAGGCCGTGCAGGCCGAGGCCGCCGCCGCGACGCCCGCTCCCGACGCCCCCGAGCTGTCGATCCCGGCCCGCGTCGCCGACGAGGCCGAGTCGACGCTCGCCGAGGCGAACGCCGTGCTCGAGACCGCGGTCGACGGCGTCGACACCGGCGAGCTGCGCGATTACGTGCACAAGCTCAGCAACTACGACCAGATGCCCCAGGTCACGGTCACCGGCCTCGTCGACGCCGCCTCGCAGGAGGCGCAGGAGGTCGTCGCCCAGACCGCGCAGGTCAAGGCCGACGCCGCCCGCGAGGCCGCCGAGGCTCAGCGCGCCGCCGAGGAGCAGGCCGCGGCCGAGGCCGCCGCCGCGCAGGCCGCCGCCGTCGCCAGCACCCCCGAGGGCGCCCAGGCCGCCGCGCGCGACATCGCCGCGTCGCAGTACGGTTGGGGCGCCGACCAGTTCGGCTGCCTCTACAACCTCTGGATGAAGGAGTCGGGCTGGAACCACCAGGCCATGAACCCGTCCAGCGGCGCGTACGGCATCCCGCAGTCGCTGCCGGGATCGAAGATGGCCACGGTCGGCGCCGACTGGCAGACCAACCCCGTCACGCAGATCCGCTGGGGCCTCGACTACATCTCGCGCGCCT
Source organism: Microbacterium sp. NPDC003461 (assembly GCF_053588335.1). Lineage (NCBI taxonomy): Bacteria > Bacillati > Actinomycetota > Actinomycetes > Micrococcales > Microbacteriaceae > Microbacterium > Microbacterium sp. NPDC003461. The sequence goes on from NZ_JBSFPT010000004.1 coordinate 92,184, forward strand.
ACGGCACCCCGTGCGCCGCCTGGGGCCACTCGCAGTCGGTCAACTGGTACTGAGCCCGTCCGGCGAGCGGCCGTCGAGCCGCGGAGGTGGGGTGACCACGGATCTGCCCGAGCAGGCGGGTTCGACTGGTCCCTTCATCTCCGCGGCTTCGCCGCTCCGTTCAGGAACCGATGGGTTCGCCGCTCCGTTCAGGAACCGATGGGCTCGTCGGCCGGCCGTCAGTCGGCTGACCGCCCGTCAGTCCCAGAGGACGACGCGGCGCCCGTTGAGCTGCTCCACGCGCACGGGGGTCTCGTAGAGCTCCACGAGCTTCGGCACCGTCACGACATCCTCCACGGGGCCGTGGTGCAGGACGCGGCCGTCGCGCATCGCGATGATCGTGTCGGCGAACTGCGCCGCGATGTTGATGTCGTGCATCACGACGACGATCTTCAGCCCGCGGTCGTCGGCCAGGTCGGCGATGAGCTTCATGAGCGCCACGGCGTGCTTGGGGTCGAGGTTGTTGAGCGGCTCGTCCAGCAGCACGTACTCCGTGTCCTGCGCGAGGGCCATCGCCACGAACGCGCGCTGACGCTGCCCGCCCGAGAGCTCGTCGAGGAAGCGATGGCGGTAGGGCTGCAGGTCGAGGTCGTCGATCGCGCGCTCGATGTGCGCGCGGTCGTCGACCGTGAGGCGCCCGCCCGAGTGCGGGAAGCGCCCGAACTCGACGAGATCCTCCACCGTGAGCCGCGCGGACACGTGGTTGTCCTGCCGCAGCACCGCGATCGTGCGGGCGAGCTCACGCGAATCCGCCTTCGTCACGTCCCGGCCGTCGACCGTCACCGTGCCCGCATCGGGGCGGATCAGTCGGCCGACCAGTCCGAACAGCGTCGACTTGCCGGCGCCGTTCGGCCCGATCAGCGCGGTCACGCCCGCCTCGCCGAACGAGACCGTCACGTCATCCAGCACGGTCGTGTGTCCGTAGCGCTTGGTGGCACCGTCGAGCGCGATCATCGCGCCCCCTTTCGCAGCACGAGGAAGAGGAAGAACAGGCCGCCGACGAACTCGATGATCGTCGACAGCGTGGCGCCGAAGTCCAGCACCTGCTCCAGCAGCAGCTGACCGCCCACGAGGCACAGCACGCCCAGCAGCACGGCCGCCGGCAGGGTCCACACGTGGCGGAACGATCCCGCATACGCGTACGCGAGGTTCGCGACGATGAGCCCGAAGAAGAGGATCGGCCCCACGAGCGCCGTCGAGGCGGCGACCATGACCGACACGACGAGGAAGAGGATCATCACCGTGCGCCGGTGATTCACCCCCAGCCCGACGGCGGCCTGCTCGCCGAGCGTGAGCACGTCGAGCGTGCGCATCATCGGCAGCAGCGCGGCGACACCGCCCGTCACGAGCACCGCCGTGAACAGCAGCAGCGTCGGGTCGGGCTTGGTGAGCGACGCGAACATCGCGTCGGCGACCACGTCGAAGTCGAGCGGATCGAGCATGCGCTGCATCCACTCGGTGAAGCTGCGGAAGAACGTGCCGAGCACGATCCCCACGAGCAGCATGAGATGGATCGAGCGCCGCTTGCCGCCGAACATCCACGTGAACAGGAACACGCTGAAGCCGACCATCACGGCGACCTGAATGAGCCACATCACCCAGGTGTCGGCGCGCAGGAAGCCCACGGACCCGAACAGGAACACCGTGAGCGTGACGATGAGGCCGAAGAACGCATCGAACCCCATGATCGACGGCGTGAGGATGCGGTTCTGCGTGATCGTGTGGAACACGACCGTCGAGACGCCCACGGCCGCCGCGACGACGATCATGGTCAGCACCGACAGCCCGCGGATCTGCAGGCCCAGCAGCAGCACGCTCGGCGGCAGATCCCACAGCAGGTAGAACGCGATCACGGCCGCCACGGCGGCAGCGAGCACGCCGAGGCGCACGGCCGGGCGGGCCCACAGGGCGGCCAGCGGCGCGCGCGCCGGGGCGGAGACGGCGGCGGGGGTCTCAGTGAGCACGCGAACGCCTCCTCAGCAGCAGCCACAGGAACAGCGCGGCGCCGATGACGCCCACGATCACCGACAGCGGGATCTCGTACGGATGCCGCAGAGTGCGGGCCAGGATGTCGCACGCGACGATGAAGACGGCGCCCAGGCCCGCGACCCACGGGATCGAGCGGCGCACGTTGTCGCCGATGATGAGGCTCACGACATTCGGCACGACGAGGCCGAGGAACGGGAGCATGCCGGCGGTGACGAGCACCGCGGCGGTGATGACGGCCGTGACGAGCATGCCGATCGCCACGACGCGGCGGTAGTTCAGCCCGAGGTTCGTCGCGAACTCCTCGCCCATGCCGATGACGCTGAAGCGATCGGCGGCGAACCAGGCGACGACCACCATGGCCGCCGCGAACCAGACGAGCTCGTAGCGCCCCGTCATCACGCTCGCGAAGCTGCCCTGCGCCCACTGCCCGAGCGACTGCAGCAGATCCTGGCTGTACGCGAAGAAGGTCGTGACGGCGCCCACGACGCCACCGAGCATGATCCCGACGAGCGGCACGAGCACGAGGTGCCGCACGGGCACGCGGCGGATGACGCGCAGGAACACCCACGTGCCGGCGAGGGCGAAGGCCGACACGACCACCATCTGCAGCATGACGGGCATGCCGGGCCACAGCAGCAGGATCAGCAGCATGCCCAGCGAGCCGAACTCCGTCACGCCCGTCGTCGACGGCTCGACGAACTTGTTGCGCACGAGCATCTGCATGATGAGGCCCGCGATGCCGAGCGAGGCGCCGACCAGGACGAGGGCCACGGTGCGCGGGACGCGGCTGGCCAGCAGCAGGAACACGCCGTGGCCGTCGGCGTTCACGCCGCCGGTGAGCGAGACGTCGCTCGAGGCGCCGATGAACAGGCTCAGCGCCGAGAGGGCGACGAGGAGCACGCCGATGAGCACCCCCACCCACGTGCGCCGGGATCGGCGTGCGGGGGCGGGGGCGCTCGTCAGCGAGGTGGCCGGGGCGACGGCCATCACAGGAACCGCATGAGTTGCCGGCGGCGCCTTACTCGGCGATCTGCATGACGTCGTCGGTCATGATCTTCGTCGTCTCGATGCCGCCGAACACGATGTACCAGGCCACCGGGTCGAGATACACGATGTGGCCCTCCTGCGCGGCCGTCGTCTGGTTCACGATGTCGTTGTCGAGGATCGCGGCGGCCGACTCGCTCGATCCGCTGTCGCCGCCCGTGGCCGTGTTGCGGTCGATCACCCAGAGGTAGTCGGGGTCGGCCTCGAGCAGGAACTCGAACGAGATCGGCTCGCCGTGGGTGGCAGCCTCGATGTCGTCCATCACCGGCTGCACGCCGAACACGTCGTAGATCAGCCCGCCGCGCAGGTTGCGGCCGGAGTAGTCGCCCAGCGAGGGCTTGAGCGCCGAGATGCCGTCGCCCGAGACCATGACGCCGAGGCCCGTGCCGGCCTCGGCCGTGACGGCCTTGGCCTCCTCGATGCCCGCCTCGAGCTCCTCGATCGCCGCGGCGGCCTCGTCCTGGGCCCCCAGCACCTCGCCGAGGAACGTGACGTTGCGCTCGAGGGTCTCCTCGAAGGAGCCCTGCGACGACATGTCGATGGTCGGGGCGATGTCCTTCAGCTCGTCGTAGAGCGCCGCCGAGCGGCCACCCAGGATGATGAGATCCGGCTCCCGCTCGGCGATCGCGAGCACGTCGGCCTCGAAGAGCGTGCCGGCGTTGAACGCGTCGTCCGCCAGGCCGTCCTCGAGGTAGTCGGGCACGGAATCGAGCGGCGCGCCGGCGACCTCGCCGCCCAGGCTCGTCCAGGTGTCGAACGACGCCATGTCGAAGATGACGACCTTCTCGGGGTCGCGCGGCACCTCCACGCTCACGTCCTCGTACGCCGGCTCCTCGTCCTCGCCCGCGGTGTTGAACGCGAAGTCCCACACGAGCGGCTCGGCGGTGCCGGGCTCGGGCGTGCCCTGGGGTGCGGAGGCGTCGGCGGCCGCGCAGCCGGCGAGCGCGAGGGCGGACGCGGCGACGATCGAGAGCGTCGCGAGCGGGCGGGTGGTCTTCATGGGCATGCTCCTATCGGGAGGTGCGCGGTATCAGCCGCGGCTCCGTCGGTGAGGGGGATCGGCGGTTCGGGATTCCGGCACTCCGGCCCGACCGCCTGCTGGTTAGGCTAACCTAACCATATGCCGCTGTCGAACACCGCCCCCGCGTCCGCCTTCGCCCTCGAGCGGGAGCCGCAGGAGCTGCGGTTCCGCGCGACGCGCCTCGTCTCGCGCGAGGTGATCACGCCGCACTACCTCCGCATCCGGCTGCAGGGCGACGACCTCGTCGGCTTCGGCCCCGCCGGACACGACGACCACATCCGCGTCTTCTTCGGCGGCCCCGAGACCGCCGACGCCCCGTTCGGCACCGTCGAGGAGCTGCGCGCGCTGCCCAGCCGCGAGTTCACGCCGCTGGCCTGGGGCGACGACTGGCTCGACCTCGAGTTCGCCGTGCACGGCGACGAGGGCGTCGCGGGCGTGTGGGCGGCGACCGCCCCGCTCGGCGCGATCGCCGGCGTCGGCGGCCCCCGCGGCTCGATGCGCGTCGCGGGCACGCCCGACGGATGGCTGCTCGCGGGCGACGAGACGGCCGTGCCGCAGATCCGCCGCTACGCCGCCCTCATCCCCGAGGGCGCGGACGCCCGCATCCTCGTCGAGGTCGCGGATGCCGCGCACGAGATCCCGATCGACGCCCCCGTGCGCGTGGAGTACGTGCACCGCGACGGCGCGGCGGAGGGCCGGGCCCTCGCCGCCGCGCTCGATGCCGTCACGGCCGAGCAGCGCCCGGCCGGCTCGGTGTTCGGCTTCGTCGCCGCCGAGCAGTCCATCGTCAAGCCCGGCCGCGCCCTGCTGTGCGACCGGTGGGGCCTCGGCCCCGAGCAGATCGTCGTGAAGGGCTACTGGAAGCGCGGCGACGCCGGCTACCACGCGCCCCACTGAGCCGATCCGGCGCTACATCTCCTCGTGCGTGTCGGGGTCGCCGTCCCAGATGCGCCCGCGCTCGAGCGCCGAGATGGCGTCGACCTCGTCATCCGTCAGCTCGAAGCCGAACACGTCGGCGTTCTCGATCTGCCGCGTCGGATCGGACGACTTGGGGATCGGCGTGGCGCCCAGCTGCACGTGCCAGCGGACGACCACCTGGGTGGGGCCGACGCCGTGCGCCGCGGCGATGTCGTGCAGCACCGGCTCGGCGAGCAGCTCGCTGCGGCGGCCCAGGGGGCTCCAGCTCTCGGTGCGGATGCCGTGCTCGGCGTGGAAGGCGCGCAGCTCGGCCTGCGGGAAGTAGGGGTGCAGCTCCACCTGGTTGACGGCCGGCACCACGCCGGTCTCGTCGATGAGGCGCCGGAGCATCGGGATCGTGAAGTTCGACACGCCCACCGACGCGACCACGCCCTCGTCACGCAGCGCGATCATGCCGCGGAACGTGTCGACGTACTTGTCCACCCGCGGGTTGGGCCAGTGGATGAGCAGCAGGTCGATGCGGCCGAGGCCGAGCGTCTCGCTGGAGGCCCGCCCGCTGGCGATCGCCTCGTCGTAGCCGTGGTGGCGGCCGGGCACCTTCGTCGTGACGATGATCTCGTCGCGGTCGATGCCGCTGCGTCGCACGGCCTCGCCGACCTCGCGCTCGTTGCCGTAGTTCACGGCGGTGTCGAGCAGGCGATAGCCGCCCGCGATGCCGGATTCGATCGCGGCGATGCCGTCGTCTCCGGTGAGCTTGTAGGTGCCGAGGCCGATCTGTGCGAAGGGCCGTCCGTCGTTGAGCGCGATGCGAGGGATGTCGATGGCCATGCCCCGACCCTACGCCTCGTCGTACCGTGGAGGCATGGCCGCGCGAGACGACGACGCCACGGGCGAGGCGGAGGACCCCCGTCTGGCCGCCCTGCGCTACCGGCTCGAGCGCGACGGCGTCATTCCCCGCGAGGACGAGCCCGAGCCGCGCCGATCCGGCCCCCAGTGGTCGACGGCCGAGGAGCGCGCGGCGGTCGTCGAGCAGGCGATCCAGCAGGCGATCCGGCGCGGCGAGTTCGACGACCTGCCCGGCGCGGGCAAGCCGATCGAGGGGCTCGGCGAGCGCCACGATCCGGACTGGTGGGTGCGCCGCAAGATCGAGCGCGAGCAGCTCACGGGCCTCGGCCCGCCGGCCCTGGCGCTGCGCGTGGAGCACGCGGAGTTCGCCGAGCGCCTCGACGCGCTCACGCACGAGCGCGACGTGCGCGAGTACGTCGAGGACTTCAACCACCGGGTGCGCGAGGCGCGGCTGCAGCTGCTGGGCGGCCCACCCGTGGTCACCCCCGAGCACGACGTGGAGGCCGAGCTCACCGCGTGGCGCGAGCGGCGCGCCGAACGCGCCCGCGCCGCCGCCCGTGCGCGCGCGCAGGAGCCGCCGCGACGCCGCTGGTGGCGGCGGCGCTGACGGGCCCGATCCCTGGCTACGTGAGCCGGCCGTCGCCGGGCCGCGAGACGCGCAGCCAGCGGTAGCCGTAGGCGGGCAGCTCCAGCTCGACCTCGCCCTGCTCGCCCACCTCGAGCCGCTCGGCGCCCAGCAGGTCGACGAGCGAGACGCCGTCGGGCTCCCCCTCGAGGCGGAACCGCGTGACGGCGGGCTCGTCGGCGAAGTTGTGCACCGCGATCATGCGGCCCAGATCCGCCGTCAGCGAGTGCACGAGCACGGCGGGCGCGTCCTGCTCGATCACCTCGAAGTGGCCCCACCCGAGCTCGGGCGACAGGCGGTAGCGCGAGACGAGGTCGCGGAAGAAGTGCAGCAGCGAGCCCGGATCCTCCAGCTGGTCGGCCACGTTCACGTGCTGCGGCCCGTACCCGCCCTCCGGGGGGCGCGACACAAGCCGCCGCGGCGGCGCGCTGGAGAACCCGCCGCCCCGCTCGGGCGACCACTGCATGGGCGTGCGCACCGCGTGCCGGCCCGGCAGGTCGGGGTTCTCGCCCATGCCGATCTCCTCGCCGTAGAACAGCACGGGCGTGCCCGGCAGCGTGAACAGCAGGCTGTACGCCATCCGGATGCGGCGCGGGTCGCCCTGCAGCATCGGCGGCAGCCGGCGCACGATGCCGCGGCCGTACACGCGCTGCCCCTCATCCGGCGCGAGCGCCTCGAACACCTCCTGGCGCTCGCCCTCGGCGAGCTGATCCAGCGTCAGCTCGTCGTGGTTGCGCAGGAAGTTGGCCCACTGCGTCTCGACGGGCAGTTCGGGGCGGGAGCTCAGCGTCTCGACGAGCGGGGCGGGATCCTGCCGCACGAGCGAGAGATAGAGCCTCTGCATGCCGGCGAAGTCGAACTGCATCGTCAGCTCCTGGCCGTCGTCGTTCGCGCCGAAGTACGCCACCTGCTGCTCGTACGGCAGGTTGACCTCGCCCAGCAGCACGGCCTCGCTCGAGCGCCGCTGCAGGAAGCGGCGGATGTCGCGCAGGAAGTCGTGCGGATTGGCCATGTCGGCGCCCTCGGGCACCTCGAGCAGGAACGGCACGGCGTCGACGCGGAAGCCCGACACCCCCAGCTCCAGCCAGAAGCCGACCGTCTTGGCGATCTCGTCGCGCACGCGCGGGTTGGTCACGTTCAGGTCGGGCTGGTGCTCGTAGAAGCTGTGCAGGTACCACTGCCCCGACTTCTCGTCCTTCGTCCAGACGCCGTCGGCCTCGCCGGGGAAGACGGGATTCTGCTGCCCCTCGGGCGGCGGATCGTCGCGCCACACGTAGTAGTCGCGATACGGCGAGTCCACGCTGCGCTTCGCGGCGACGAACCACGGGTGCTTGTCGGACGTGTGGTTGATCACGAGGTCGACGATCACCCGCATGCCGCGATCCTTCGCCGTGCGCACCACCTCGACGAAGTCGCCGTGGCTGCCCAGGCGCGGGTCGATGCCGTAGAAGTCCGTCACGTCGTAGCCGTCGTCCTTGCGGGGGCTCGGGTAGATCGGCATGAGCCACAGGCACGTCACGCCGATCTGGGCGAGGTAGTCGATGCGGGCGGCGAGCCCCTGCAGGTCGCCCACCCCGTCGCCGTCGGAGTCGACGAACTTCTCCACGTCGAGGCAGTAGATGACCGCCGACTTCCACCACAGGTCGCTCGTGTCCGTGAGCCTCATGTCCGCTCCCTCAGCAGGGGCAGGATGTCGGACTGCGCGGCCGCGAGGAAGTCCGACTGGTCCTGCCCGACGTGATGCAGATACACGCGGTCGAATCCGATCCGCGTGAGCTCGGCGACGCGCTCGGCCAGCTCGCCCGCGTCGCTCGCCACCATCACGGCCTCGCGCAGCGCCCGCTCGTCGACCTCGCCGACGGCGGCGTCGAAGTCCTCGGGCTGCTCGATGTCCCAGCACCGCGGCGGCGAGACGAGGCCGTTTCGCCACTGATCCCGCGCGATCGCGAGCGCGTCGGCGTCCGACGCGGCCCAGCTCACGTGCACCTGCAGCACGCAGGGGCCGGAGCCCCCGGCCGACCGGTACGCGTCGACGACCCGGCGCAGGGCGTCCGGTGCCTGGGCGACGGTGGCCAGGCCGTCGGCCCACGGCGCCGCCCAGCCCGCGGTCTCCGGGCTCGTCGCGGCCACGAGGAACGGCGGCGCGACCTCGGGCCGGCTCCACAGCCGCGCGCGGTGCACGGTGACGCGGCCGTCGTGACTGACCTCCTCGCCCGCGAGCAGCCGGCGCATGACGTCGGCGCTCTCGCGCAGGCGCTCGTTGCGCTCGTCCTTCGGCGGCCACGGGTCGCCGGTGACGTGCTCGTTCATCGCCTCGCCGCTGCCGAGCGCCGCCCAGAACCGGCCCGGGAACATCTCGCCGAGCGTCGCGATCGCGTGCGCCAGCACGACGGGGTGGTAACGCTGCCCGGGCGCCGTCACCACGCCGAACGGGAACCGGGTCTGCGCGAGCGCGGCGCCGAGCCAGCTCCAGGCGAAGCCGGACTGCCCCTGCCGCGGGCTCCAGGGCGCGAGGTGATCCGAGCACATCGCGCCGTCGAACCCGACCTCCTCGGCGCGGGCCACGTCGTCGAGCAGAGCGCTGGGCGCGATCTGCTCGTGCGAGGCGTGGAATCCGATGAACACCATCGGCCCGATGATTCCGCGCCGCGAGCGGTGGCGGAACCCCCTTTCGCGCGTCGGTCGGGATGCGCTAACGGGCGGCGGCACGCACGCCGATCCGTCGATCGGAACCGCTGCACCGACCTTCGGGTTCCGATGAACATCCGGTGAATGTCACAGAAAAGTAACGCCGGAGCTTCCCTCCGTTACTTATCCGTTATAGAGTCCTCATCACGGAAGCCGTTTGCTGTGGCGGTGACCGCATGTGATTGCAGGACACTCTTGGTGCAAGGGACAAGGGGCCGGTCGGATCCTCACCGACCGGCCCTTTCCCGTGCCGGAGCGCACCCGCCCGCAGGCGGCCTTGTTGGATACAGTTGAATACATGGCTGATCGCAGGCTCGCCGTCGAGGCGTGGGAGAACCTCTTCCGCGCGCAGCACGAGATCTTCGCGCTGCTCGAGGGCGACTTCGACGGCGCCGCTCTCACCCAGCCCGAGTACGACGTGCTGCTCACCGTGGTGCGCTCCCCCGACCGCACCGCGCGCCTGCGCGAGGTGACCGCCAACATGCTCATCAGCCAGCCGAGCGTCTCGCGCCTCGTGGACCGGATGGTCACGCGCGGCCTCGTCACGAAGACCCCGGATCCCGAGGACGGGCGCGGATCGCTCGTCACCGCCACGGAGGCGGGCGAGCGGGCGTTCCGCGCGATCGCGACCCGCCACGGCAAGCACATCGCCGACCGCATGAGCGCGCTCAGCACCGACGAGCTGAGAATGCTGAAATCCCTCACGCAGAAGCTGCGCGACTCCCTGTAGATCCAGGGGAGGTGCGGCTTCGAGCCGGGAGACGACGAAGGCCCGGCTCCTCGGGAACCGGGCCTTGTCTACTGTCTCAACACAGTGTGCGCCCGAAGGGACTCGAACCCCTAACCTTCTGATCCGTAGTCAGATGCTCTATCCATTGAGCTACGGGCGCAGTTTCCGCTGCCGAAGCAACCTGTCCATAGTACATCACGCGTCGGCGCCTCGCGAAATCAGGCCGACTCCGCCGTGCCCTCCTCGTCGGGCTCCGCGTCCTCTCGGGCGCGCCGCCGCGCGCGGGCGTCGGCCGAGAGTCGCTGCAGATCGACCAGGCGCAGCGCCTGCATGCGCGCGTCGCGCATCCGGGCGTAGTCGGGGTCCTGGTCGGGGCGCATGCCCTCGATCCGCAGCCGACTGTCGAGGTTCTGCTGCACATCGTGCCACGCAGCGTCGCGCGCGGCCTCGACGAGCGCGCGCACCTGGTCGGGGGCCTCCGCCCGCTCGCGCAGCTGCTTGGCCACGCCTGCGGCCTGCCGGGCGCGGCGCCGCAGGTTGCGCACGTCGCGGTCGCGGTAGTCGTGCGTGCCGTGCGGCTGCGAGTGCTTCCCCCACGCGCGCTTGCGCGCCGCGGTCATCGCCTCCGAGACGTCCTCCTGCTCCTTCGCCAGCTGCGCGAGCGCCTCGCGGGCGGTGGGAGCGAAATGGTCGGGATCGAAGCTCTCGCCGAGCGAGATCGTGCTCACGAGGATGCGGTTCTTCACCTGCAGCCGCGCCGCGGCGAGCGCGATCGCCACACCCTCCGCGATGGCATCGGCGTTGCGTCCCACGAGCCCTCCCCTATCCCCTCCCAGGGTAGTGGAGTGCGTCCGCGCGCCCACCGAGAACCGCCCCGGGCCGGGCCCTTCAGACGGCGGCCGACACCGTGTCGGGCACGGCCTCCACGGCCACGGGATCGCGCTCGGGGAGCACGACGGGGTGGGCCCCCGCCATCCGCTCGAGCACGCGCACCACCTGGCACGAGTAGCCGAACTCGTTGTCGTACCAGACGTAGAGCACCACGTTCTCGTCGCCGTCGGCGATCGTCGCGAGCCCGTCGACGACGCCGGCCCTGCTGCTGCCCACGAAGTCGCTCGAGACCACCTCGGGCGACTCGATGTAGTCGATCTGCGGGCGCAGCGGCGAGGTGAGCGAGGTGCGCCGCAGGTGCGCGTTGATCTCGTCGCGGGTGACGGCGCGCCCCAGCCGCAGGTTGAGGATCGCGAGCGAGACGTCGGGCGTCGGCACGCGGATCGCCGATCCCGTGAGCCTGCCCTTCAGCTGCGGCAGCGCCTTCGCCACGGCCTTCGCCGCCCCGGTCTCGGTGATGACCAAGTTGAGCGTCGCGGCCCGGCCGCGCCGGTCTCCCTTGTGGAAGTTGTCGATGAGGTTCTGGTCGTTCGTGAACGAGTGCACGGTCTCGACGTGCCCGCGCTCGATGCCGTAGGCCTCGTCGAGCACGGCGAGCACGGGCGTGATCGCGTTCGTCGTGCACGAGGCGGCCGACACGATCGCGTCGCCGGGCTCGATGTCGTCGCCGTTCACGCCCGCGACGATGTTCTTGACGGCGCCCTTGCCCGGCGCGGTCAGCAGCACGCGCGCCACGCCCTTCGACCGCAGGTGCTGCGCCAGGCCCTCCTCGTCGCGCCAGCGCCCCGTGTTGTCGACGACGATCGCGTCGCGGATCCCGTAGCGCGCGTAGTCGACGGCGGCCGGATCGTCGGAGTGGATCACCTGGATGAGGGTGCCGTTGGCGAGGATCGTGCTGTTGCGCTCGTCGACCTCGATGGACCCCTGGAACGGGCCGTGCACCGAGTCGCGGCGCAGGAGGCTCGCGCGCTTGCGCAGGTCGCCGTCGCCGCCCCCGCGCACGACGATCGCGCGCAGCCGCAGCCCGGACGCGCGCCCGGCGTGCGCGATGAGGATGCGCGCGATGAGGCGGCCGATGCGCCCGAAGCCGTAGAGCACCACGTCGGTCGGCGCGGGCGCCTGGGCCCCGACCACCTCAGCCAGCTCGACGCGCAGGAAGTCGGCCAGGGCCGCGGGCTCGTACGAACCGCCCTGCGCGTCGAACCGGGCGATGAGGCGCGCGATGTCGATCGATGCGGCACCGAGATCGAGGCTCTCGAGCGTCTCGAGCACCGCGAGGGTCTTGGCCGGATCGAGCGCCTCCTCGTCGGTCTGCCGCGCGAAGCGATGCGCCTTCAGGATGTCGACGGGCGAGCCGCCGACGAGGCGCCGGCCGTGGATCGAGGGGACGACGCCGTGGTCGCGATGCAGGCGCCCGATCACGGGGATCATCCGCTCCGCGAGCTCCTCCCGCGCGGTCCACGCCGACTGCTGTTCTTCGTACGCGCCCACGTCACTCCTTCGCTTGTGGCGATCTGCGTTGCCAGCCTAGGAATGCCCGGCGCCGTCTTGCCGCCGCCGGCGCGCGCAAGAACCGACGTTCTTTCGCAGGACGCAAGGGAATCGGATCCGGGTGCCCGGGGAGCGACGCCGTAGGCTTAGGGGGAATATCGCAAGGCCCGCTCGCGGGTCGCGTCCGAGGGGGATCACATGCAGTACGTACCCACGTGGCCGGTCATCGCCGCGCGCATCGACGCGACCGGAAACGGCGTGCTCACGATGAACGACACCGAGCACCCGATCGCCACGGACTCCGCCGAGAACGCCCGCCGCGAGGTCGTGCGCTTCTGCGCCGAGACCGCCCAGCGCCTCCAGCGCCCCGTGCGCGTCACGGTCGAGGAGCCCGACGCGACGTGGCCCCTCATCGTGCACCCGGACGGCAAGGTCGACGCGGCCGAGGAGCCCGCCGACGAGCCGGCGCCCGTCGTCGCCCCCGAGCAGGGCCGGGGCGAGGCCGACGGCTCGGCGTTCGCCGGCCCGCGCCGCTCGAGCCACCTGCCCGCCGACACGGCCGGCACGCCGATCACCGCGCCGCCGCTCGGGCCCGAGCCGATCCAGGACGCCGACGCCCCCGCCGTGCCGGTCGATCCGGCCTCCGCCGCGGCCCAGGCGCCCGAGCCCGCCGCCCCCGCGCCCGCCCCGGCCGCCGCGCCGGCCGCCACCACCGCCGACGAGGCGCAGGCAGCCGACGGCCACGCCCCGGTCGTCGCCCCGCAGCCGTCGCCCGCGCCCCTGCCGCTGCCGACCCCGGCCGGCGCGACCCCGCCCGCCGCCATGCCGGTGGCTCGCCAGATCACGCCGCAGACGCGCCGGTCGTTCATCGCGCCCGAGCGCCTCGAGGAGCCCGCCACGCGCGGCTTGCGCGGCGCGCTCGCGCGGGCCGGCATGCGGGTGCCGCCGAGCGCGGCCGAGCGCGCCGAGCGCGAGGACCAGGCCGCCGTCTCGCAGCACTGGCCCGGCCCGCGCACGATCGCCGTCGTGAACGGAAAGGGCGGCGCGAACAAGACGCCCACCACGATCCTGCTCTCGGCGGTCTTCGCCCGCTACGGCGGCGCCGGCGTGCTGGCGTGGGACAACAACCAGACGCGCGGCACGCTGGGCTGGCGCACCGAGCAGGGGCCGCACGACGCCACGCTGCACGACCTGCTGCCCGAGACCGAGCGGCTGCTGTCCACCGACGCGCAGTCCGCCGAGCTCGCGCGCTTCGTGCACCACCAGTCGCGCGACCGCTACGACGTGCTGCGCTCGCAGCCGATGGTGCTCGCCAGCCAGCAGCGCGTGTCGTCGGAGGACGTCGACCGCATCCACGCCGTGGCCGCCAAGTACTACCGCCTCATCGTCATGGACTCGGGCAACGACGAGTCCGACCCGATGTGGCTTCGGATGATCGACCACACCGATCAGCTCGTCGTCGCCACGTCGTCGCGCGCCGAGCACGCCGAAGCCGGCGCGCTGCTGCTCGAGGCGCTCGCGGAGCGCGACGAGCGCTCGGCCGCCCTCTCGCGCAACGCCGTGGCGATCGTGAGCCAGTCGGACGAGAAGGCCACAGCCGCCGAGCTGCGCCGGATCGAGGACGGCTACCGCGAGCTCGTGCGCGAGGTCGTGCGCATCCCCTTCGACCCGGGCATGGGCGCCGCCCAGCTGCACTACCGCGTGCTGCGCCCCGAGACCCAGCGCGCCTGGCTCGGCGCCGCCGCCGCGATCGCGCACGGCCTCGGGAGCTGAGACGACCGCGCCGGCGGAGCCGCCGGTCGGGATGGGGCACCCGCGGCGGCACGAGCACCGACGCCTGGGGCGGCTCTACTTCGCGGCGCAGGCGGCGGGCGGCGCGGCCTGGTGGATCGGTGTGGCGACGCTGCCGTGGCTGCGCGAGGCGACCCTCGGCGGCCTCGATCCGCTCCTCCTCGCCGTGTTCGACATCCCCCTGTTCGTGATCGCCTCGGGCAGCGCGGCCGCCGGCTCGCGCGCGTCCGCCGTCGTGGCGACGGTGTGGACGTGCCTGGTCGCGGCGGGCATGGCGGCGTACTCGACCGCGACCGCAGCGGCCGGATGGGGCACGCTCGTGATGGCGCTCGCGGCCGGCGGCTCCGTGCTCGCGCTGTGCCTGATCGCGCTGGGCCGCGTGCCGATGGACCTGCTGCTGCGCGGGCCCCTGGCCTTCCGCCCCGCGACACCGGGCCGCGGGGCGCGCAGACACGTCGCCGCCACGGCGGCGCAGACGGTGGTCTTCTGGACGGTCTTCCTGGGCGTGGTCCCGTCGGTGCTGGCGATCCTCGAACGCCGATGGGGCCTGCCCGCGGCGTTCGCCCCCTCGACAGCGACGGCCGGAGTCGCGCTGCTCGTGCTGGCCAGCGGCCTGGGCCTGTGCTCGGCCTGGGCGATCGCCACGCGCGGCGACGGCACGCCGCTGCCCTCGGCGATGCCGAACCGGCTCGTCGTGACCGGCCCGTATCGTCTCGTGCGGAACCCCATGGCGCTCGCCGGCATCCTGCAGGGGGTGAGCGTGGGCCTCCTGCTGTCGTCTTGGCTCGCGATCGCGTACGCGCTGTGCGGCGCCGTGCTCTGGCACGTGCTCGTGCGCCCGCGGGAGGAGGCCGACCTCGAGGCGCGGTTCGGCGACGCATACCGCCGCTACCGCGCCGAGGTGCGGTGCTGGTGGCCCCGGATCCGGGGGCGCGCGGGCATCGCGTGACACACCTCAGAGCGCGGGCGCGTCAGCCGGTAGCGCCGAGCTGCGCCTCGACGGAGCGGTACAGCGCGCGCGAGACCGCGAAGCGCGCCTCGTCGTCGGGCTGGCCGAGCGCGGCGACGTACACGCGCACCGTGCCCTGCGCGGTGACGATGTCCTTGGCCGAGAGCAGGTTGCTCTTCTCGAGGGTGCCGGTCTTGATGCCGACGACGCCGGGATCGGCGAGGAGCTCGTTGGTGTTCTCGACGAGCCCGGCGCCGGGCAGCTCCACGGCAGGGGTGGCGACGATCTCGGCGATCACGGGGTCCGCCATGGCGAGCCGGCCGAGCCCGATGAGCGCGGCCGCCGTCGCGGTGTCGGCCGGATCGATGCCGGTCGGCTCGACGACGACGATGCCGTCCAGTCCGTTCTCGACGAGGAAGGCGCCTGCGGCCGCCGCGAACGCGGCGTCGTCGCCCCAGATCTCCGTCACGAGGATGTCGGCGTAGTTGCAGGCCGATCCCATCAGCATGCCCTGCAGCAGCTGGTACTGCGTGAGCGTGCCGCCGGCCGGCACGGGCAGCGCCGACTCTCCCCTGGTCAGGTACTCCTCGTACGAGGCGTTCCAGCGCGAGATGAAGTGGTAGGCGTCGCCCTGCTCGCCGGGCGCGAGGGGGCGCTCCTCCAGGACCATGAGCGCGGTGATCAGCTTCGTGATGCTCGCCATCGGCACGGGCTGATCCGCGGCGACGTGCACCTCGCCGCCGCCCACGGCCACCGCCGCCGTGCCCTGCTTCGGCCAGGCGATCAGTGCCGGGTCGAGCCCGTCGGCGGTCTCCGGCGCGACCTCGGCGACGGCGCTGGGCGCGTCGCCCGTGTCACCCAGCAGGGCGTTCGTGATCCCGACCGCGCCCGAGCCGAGCACGACCGCGACGACGGCGATGACGATCGTGCGCGCGAGGCGCCGGCGCCGGCGCGCGCTGAGCGAGCGCCTCGGGCGGGCGTCGACGTCGGGTTCCATGTCACCTCCACAATGACACAACCCGACGGATGTCCCGGTGTCGGACCCGCGTTCCGACACCTCCGCAGCATCCCCCGGAAACGCGAGAAGGGCCCCCATCCCGGGGGCCCTTCTCGCGTGGCGGAGACGGAGGGATTTGAAATCGCGCCGTTGGTAATCGAGGTCAACTGAAACCGCGTGATCCTGCGGGTTCTGACCTCGCCGGCATCCGCTTCGGTCAGGTCAGTTCGGTTCGATTCGTGGCAGAAACGTGGCAGTGATCGACGGGCGTTGCTGTGGCCGCGGGCCGCCTTCAACGCGCGATCTGAGCCTACGCCGACTCGGCTTCAGTCATCATGTCGACGGCTTCGATCATTCCGTACCTGTCTCGCAGAGTCTCGAGAATCTCGCCGACGGCGAGCGTCGCGCCGTAGCGGCCAGACCGGCTCGCGATCTCGTGCACCGCGGCGAGCGCGAGCCGCGGGTTGAGCGCGACAGTGTTCTTCGCGAACTCCCTGGCGCTGAGCACCTGGATGCCCGGTGGAATCCGGTCGGCGGGGAAGTCCTTGAGATTCTCGGTGACGATCGCGCCGGCTCCCGCGATGACAGCCGCAGCGAGCACATGCTCGTCGTCGGGATCGGGCAGCCCGAAAGTACCCTCGAGCGGTTGCCACCCATCAACTTCTGCGTCGGCGAACTCTCGGCTCATCGCGGCAATGAGGGTCGCGGCGCGGCGGGCAGCCTCCGCTACAGGCATCCCACGCTTCACAAGCTTGGCTTCCTCGTGGAACTGGAGTTCGTCGAGAATCGCCGAACTCCATGTGGGTCGGTAGGTGCCCTCGATGGCGAGGGAAAGAAGGAAGTCGCGCTGCAGGCTCGGCCACAGCACGCTCGTGTCGAGAGTGGCCGTGAACATAGCGCAATCCTGTCAGGCGACGATCTCAGGCTCGGACGGCCCGCTTCGCTGCGACTGCCTTCCGGGCCGCTTTGAGGTCCTCGAGCGTCTGCTCGATGTTGTCTTCGTCGAGGGTGTCGCGCGTGGCGGCGAGCATGTCGTACTGGCGAGCGCGGCGTCGCTCCCGGTACGCGAGGAGATCCGCGAGGATGACGCGGCGGTGCGTGCCGGCCTTCTCGAACGGGATCTCACCTTCGTCGAGCAGCTTCACGACTGTCGGGCGGCTCACGTTCAGCAGATCCGCCGCCTGCTGGGTGGTGAGCCGTGTCGCCTGCGGCACGACGGACACCGCCAGCCCGCTCTGCATCGCGTCCACGATCTTGCGGAGCGCGAGGTAGACCTCTTCCGGAAGCTCCACCTGGTCTCCTGGGCGTGCGCCCGCGAGGAAGTACCGCGGTTCGGGAAGAGCTCGACCGGCGGCCTCGTGAGCGGTGAGGAAGTCCAGCACAGGAGCGAGCTGGTCGCCCCTACTAGGGAGGTACGTTTCTTCAATAACGGCAGCGCGAGCCACGGGAATCCCCCCAATACACGTGAACGCAGGAGATTGCGTTTGTTGCGATTAGAGTAGCACGCGCCGTCGACACAGTCGCAGGGAGGGCGACATCGCTCGACTTTTGCGTCGAGATCCTGATCAGGTGTTGCGCGTCAGCCATCTCCGCCTCAGGTCCTCGAGCGTGCGGACTCCGACCGTGTGGACACGCGCGGTGCCCGAGCGGGCGCAGTCCACCGCGACGAGCGCACGCGGCGCCACGTGACCGGTCGGCCAGGATTGATCGTCCGCTTTCAGCCGATAGATGACAAGGCGGCCATCGGCGTCGTCCACCAGACCGGCCTCATCGATGACGTCTTCAAGGCCGCCGCCACGAAGGTAACCGTGCGCCATGTCCGATCGCCCGACCAGATGCTCTCCCAGCGCCTCGAGCGCCGACCTGGGCGGATCGGTGTTGCTCCTCAGGGGTCCGGCACATTCCGGCCCCCTCACTCGCGCCTGCCTGCGCGTGCCACTTGAGAGAAGCGGCCGCCATCCGGGCAGATCGCGGATGAGGATCGCGCGGTGGCATCCTGGACGGATGTCTTTGGCTCGCGACATCCCGAACGTCCTCGCCTCGTTCCGCACGACCAGACGCGACATGGGGGACTGGGGAGCGGTGAACAGCTACGCGTTCGAAGCCGAACTCGGGGCGTCGCTGCTGGCGGACATGGCCGACGACTACGGCGCCGAGGGTGTGATCCCCGTCGTGCAGAAGGCGATCGCGAGCACCCTCCGGGTCCTCATGCGCTCAGACGACTCCGGCGGACTCATCCAACTCGTCATCCGGCAGCTACTGAACCTGCACGCCGAGCTGTGCACGCAGAGCCCGCCCGCCCCGGCGGCGCTGAGCGGGTGGATCCAGAAACAGCAATTCGGCGAACTCGGCGAGTACTTCTCGGTCGACGTCGTCGACTACGCGGACGCCCTCGGCGCCGCGGGCATCGCAAGGTTCGAAGCGCACCTCGACAAGCGGCGCCAGGCGCTGACCACACCCTTCGACGGGCGCCCAGACGCGGAGTTCACCCACGATGACGAGTGGCACGCCCGCCACGCCGTCCTCTACAACCTGCAACGCCTCGCCGTCCTGCACGGTGACGAGGAGGCGATCGTCCGCACTCACGGCGGAGACATGCCACGCGCACACCTGCACGCCGCCGCCGCCGAAGCACTCCGCGAGGCAGGACTGCCGGGCCGCGCGACCGTCATCGCACACGAGGGCATGACCCTCCCCGGCGGAGCGCACCAACAGCAGGAGTGCGGCGAGCTCTGGGCGGCGCTGGCCATCGAGACAGGTGCAGACGCCGCGGACGCGGCATCCGAGGTGTTCGAACGATGGCCCACAGCGAGCAACGCGGAAGCGTTGCAGGCAGCCTCAGGACAGAACTGGCCAGCGATCCGCGAGCACGCGATCGAGCGGATGCGCGAACGCCCCTGGGAGCTGATCGCGTACCTGACAGATGCCGACGACCTCGCGCGCGCATGGACCGAAGCGCTCCGAGCATCCGCGAACAGCAAGTCTCTCCACGCGTCGCAGTGGGACGACCTCGTCGGCCGATACAGCAAGATCGACCCCGTGGCCGTGCTCCCCGTCATGGCGCAGCTCATCGACGACCGCCTCATCGAGGCGAACACCCGCGCCTACCCCGGCGCCGTGCGAAGGATGACGAAACTACGCGCCGCGGCCCGCGCCGCCGGACGCCCCGAGATCGCCGACGACTACCTCGCTGACGTACGCCGCCGCAACGCCCGGCGCCCGTCCCTGATCAAGCGAATGGATGCCGCCGGACTCTGACCCATCAGACCCGTCGCGATTGCAACCGCTCGGAGGAGACGGAGGGATTTGCACTCTCCGGCTCGCGCTCACGCGGGAGAAACGGCGAGTCGAACGACCGCGCGGCGAGCAGAAAGCTACGTAAGACCGCACATGATCGCCAGAATGCTCAACACCAACCACGACCGCAACGCGGCAGAAATGGCAGATTTCGTGGCAGTACCGGAACGAAACAGCCTCTGATCAGGCATTTTTAGAGCGGAGACGGAGGGATTTGAAATCGCGCCGATGGCAATGAAGTCAACTGAAACCGCGTGATTCCGCGGGTTCTGACCCCGGCGGCGTCCGTTTCGATCAGGTCGATTCAGTTCGATTCGTGGCTGAAACGTGGCAGCGATTGAGGAGCGATCCCGCGGCCGCGCGCCGCTTTCAGCACGCGATTTCAGCCTACGCCGATTCAGACTCGACGATCATTTCGAGGGCTTCGACCGCTCCGCGCCGCGTCTCAAAACGGTCGAGGATTCTGGGCGGAAGCTATCTCCTCACGAAGACCCGGTCCTGTGCGTTCAGACGCCTGACGGACTTGAGTTTGTCGTTGTTGATTAATCAGTGGTCAGCGATGACAACATGCTAAGTTGTCGATGTTGATTTAGGGCGGAGCGGTGATGACAAATTCTACGAGTGGGCGGCCGGGACGCGGACGACCGAGCCGTGAAGTGATCTACAAGCGTTTCGCGACCGCAATCGATGAGCTGGCGAACTACGGCGGGCTGCCGAAGCCCTACGAAGCCAAGTCGCTGTGGGATCATCTGTGGCATCTTGAAGCTCACCACTCGACAGCGATCGAGGGAAACACTCTCGTCCTCCGCGAAGTCGAGACCCTGCTCGAACAGGGGCGCGCTGTGGGGGCGAAGGAGCTGAAGGACTACATGGAGGTCCTCGGATACGCCGAAGCCGCCCGGTGGGTATACCAGCAGGCCGTCGCTCCGGATGAGTGGTCGCACAATGGCCTCGTCACTGTCACCGAGGTTCGGCGCGTCCATGCTCTCGCGATGGCGAAGGTGTGGGAGGTGGCGCCGCATCCGGATGCGCATGACACCGAAGGGCCAGGCAATTGGCGGCAGCATGAGATTCAGGAGTTCGCGGGCGGCATGAAGCCTCCGACTTTCCCGCTCATCCCGTCCGAGATCACCGCGTGGGTCGATCGAGCAAATCACTTGCAAGAACAGATCACCGATGGATCACTCACCATCGCCGCGGTTCCGGAAGAGCTGGCCCGGCTGCATCGCGAGTTCGAGTGCGTCCACCCGTTCATCGATGGCAACGGACGCAGCGGAAGACTCCTGCTCAACCTTCTACTCATCCGGCTCGGGTGGCCGCCCGCGATCATCCTCAAGGAACAGCGACGGAAGTACCTCCGTGCACTCGAACGCTCGGATCAAGGGGATGACGGGCCTCTGGCAGAGGTGATCAGCCGCTCCGTCGTCGACAATCTCCATCGGCTCATCCCGAATATCGCCGGCCCTGCCAAGTACGTGCCTCTCGAGGCACTCGTCGACGACGATTTCAGCCTCGTCGCCTTAAAGCAAGCCGCATCGCGCGGGCGCCTCGAAGCCATCATCGGGAGCGACGGCCGGTACCGGTCGAGCAAGTCTGCTCTCGAGGAGTACAAGGCATCAAAGTACTCACGTGGCGAGAAGAAGCAATAGTCGGCACGCGCTTCACCACATCGATCCCCCTCACGAGTCGCGAGGGGAATCGATGTGGTGCAATCAGCGCTGGTCGCTCATCGCATGAGGTCGGTGCAGGTCGAGCGGAATCACAAGCGACTCCGTCGGAGGGAGGATGAGACTCGTCGGTTCGACTCCGACAGTTGTCCCGGTCAGCATTGCCCGGTCTCCGGGTTGACGGTCATCTTCCCGCACACCGATCCGCCCTCGGGCGCCTCGTCGACGACCGAGGAGGTGACGCTCGTCCAGCGCACCGCCGTGCCCGCCGGTACGCCGTCCTGGTCGCGGAGGAGGACCTCGCGATCGCCGATGAACGTGCCGGTATCGGGGTCGATGATGATGTCCACCCGGGTGCCCCACGCGTCCTCGACGCGGCCGATCGCGACCCCCGTGCGGCCGTCAAGGGTAGCTTGATCGCTGATGAACGTGACGCCCGGGATCATGGCCGCAGCCTTGTACATCGCGGCGCGCAGGTCGGCGGGCACGTTCCCGGCACGGAGACGGTCGGCCATGTACACGAGAGCCTCGGTGTCGGGCGAGGGACCGGAGCCGAAGGTGACACGGTAGATGTAGTTGAGCAGTCGATACGGGTCACGCGGAAGCTGGTCCAGATCGGCAAACCCCGCCCCGGCGTCACCCCCGTAGAACGCGCCCCCAGGTGCCCGGAGAAGATCCCCAGCCTCGAATGAACCTGACGAGGAGGACACGGCTTCCCACCACGCGTTCGCCACCTGCTCGGACTCCGGACCGAATGTCGCCGCGATGGATTGCGGACCGCGGACCCACACCCAGTCATCGGAGGGATCTGCGGGGTGGTAGAGAGTGTCATCGGACGCGTACTGGTACGACGCAACAACATCACCGATACCTCCGCTTGAGAGGTGTACGCCCCTGGTGTTGACCCTCAGATATTGGCCGGGCTGCACCGCGGGATCGACTGAGGTGATCGCGGCGGCGCTCGCCTCGTCGAGCACGGCGGCGGCAGCGGCATCCGCCCCACCACGCCAGCCAGCGAGGCCGACCACGTCCGTCAGCACGAGCCCCGCCACCAGTGCCGCGGCGCCGACCGTACTGAGTCCGCCGATCGCAAAGCGTCGGGCGCGTCTCGGTCGGCGCGACGTGCTGATGTGCGGCTGGGCGGAGCCGGAGGCTGCGGCCAGGAGCGCCGCCCTGCCCCGGTGCAACGTCGACTCCGGCGGTTCGGTCTCGCTACGCGTGTTGCGCAGCAGCGTCAACTCGTCCATGTTCCTTCTCCAGTTCGGGATCGTTGGTGCCGGCCGCGGTCCGCAGGATGCGGCGGGCACGATTCAGGCGTGAGCGGACGGTGCCGATCGGCACGTCGAGAGCGCGTGCGATGCCCGCGTAGTCGAGGTCGCCCCAGGCGTACAGCAGCAGGGTGTCGCGGTCGGACGCGGGCAGGCCACGCAGCGCCGAAGCCAAGCGCCGCGTGAGCCGCGCCGCGTCCAACCGCGCGCCCGCCTGCTCGATCATGTCGGGCGAGAGCTGCGCCGCGAGATCCGCGACCATGCCCTTCCATGCCCGCGCTTCCAGCCGCACATGCTTATGCATCAAGCGGGTGGCGATCCCGAACAGCCAGGGGCGAGCATCGACGATCGCGAGTCGTACGCTGCTCTCTTCTCGAAGGCGACGAGGAACGTCTCCGACATCACGTCCTCGGCGCTGCCCTCTCCCAGCCGCTGCGCCGCGTAGCGGTAGATCGCCGGCGCATGTCGATCGAAGAGCAACGCGAACGCACCCGGCTCATCCGCCGAACGTTCGATCACCTCGTTGTCTGTGCTCACGTCTGTATTGCTCATTCCTCCCGTTCGAGTTCACGATCCACCACCTCGACCCCGATCTGATGACACGACGTGCCGGTGCGGACAACGCGACGATAGCCGCCGACGGTGCGAGCACAGCGAGCGGAAGCAAGCGCCCGAGCGGGCACGCCGAGTCGGGGAGGAGACGGAGGGATTCGCGCGCTCGGTCTCACCCTTGAGTAGCTGCAACCATGCGCCGAGCAACTCACAGTGAGCAGAACGCTCAGCAGAATCCCGCAGAACCGCAAGATTGCTCAACGCCAACCACATCGAAAACGTGGCAGAAATGGCAGATTTCGTGGCAGAAGCGAAGAAAAATAGCCTCTGATCGGGGCTTTTTAGAGCGGAGACGGAGGGATTTGAACCCTCGGTCCCCTTAAAGGGGACTCCACCTTAGCAGGGTGGTGCACTAGGCCTGACTATGCGACGTCTCCAGTCACCCGCGAACGGGTGCACCCGTCCATGATACCCGATCTCGTCAGCCGGCATTTCCAGCGGAGCACCGTCGGTCGGCGGCGGTCTGCCCGGGGATGTTCGATCCGAGCTCCACGGGTCCGGCGCTCTCCTCGGGCGTCGGTGCCGCGCCGTCCTCCGGGGCCGGGGCCGTGCCCTCCGGGGGCGCGACGTTCTCCTCGGGCGGCGGAGCCTGCTCGCCCTCTCCGGTGCCGCCCTGCGCCTCGTCCTCGGAGACCGATCCGGTTCCCTCGGCGGTCACCTGGATGGGCACGTTCGCGTTGATGGCCTCGAACAGCTGCGTGGCGGATTCCTCGTCGGGGATGCGGCGGTTGGCGTCGGCCGGATCGACGAACACGGGGTACTGCACGAAGACGAAGTCCTGGTACTGCACGTCCTTCACGGCGAGCGCGAGCTGCGCGAGGTAGATGGGGTCGGCCAGCGCCGGGGTCTTCTCGATGTTCTCGACCACGGCGCGCGCCAGGTTGTAGACGGTGCCCATGTTGCCCAGCACCTCGGGGCTCACGACCTTGTTCACGAGGGCCGACATGAACACCTGCTGGTTGCTGATGCGGGCGATGTCGCTGCCGTCGTCGACTCCGGCGCGGGTCCGCAGGAACGCCAGCGCGCGGTCTCCGCTGATCGTGTTCTCGCCGGCCTCGAAGTACGCGCCTGCCTTGGGATCGTGGATCCCGCCCGCCACGCACACGGTGACGCCCCCGATCGCGTTGGTGATGTCGATCACCCCGCCCCAGGTCACGCTCGCGGCGTGGTCGATCGTCTGGCCGGTGAGCTCCTCGACGGCGCTCACGGTGCAGCTGAGCCCGCCGTAGGAGTACGCGGCGTTGATCATCTCGCGCCCGTCGCCGCCGACGTTGCCCTCTTCGTCCTCGCAGCGCGGGATGTAGGTGACGAGGTCGCGCGGAAAGCTCACCACGGTGACGCGACGCGGCTCGGGCGAGATGTGCATGAGCATGAGCACGTCGCTGCGCGCACTGTCGAGCTCCAGCCCGTTCTCGCCGTAGTCGTCGGGATCATCGGAGCAGCGATTGCCCATGATCTCCTGGTGCTCCCAGTCGCACACGTCGAGGCCGGCGAGCAGGATGTTGAAGCCGCGGTTGTCGAGCTCGGCGATCGCGGGAGCCTCGGTCTGGCCGTCGAGGTCGACGGTGTTCTCCGACGCGAACGTGGAGGTGAGGTCGTAGACGATGTAGCCGATCACGCCGAGGCCCGCGACGAGCACGGTGGACAGGGCGATGGCGACGAACGCGAGCGCCTGGCGCGCAGGGTTGGACTTCGGCAGCTGCCCGTGGCGCGCCACGGTCCGTCGCGCGTGGCGCTTCGACGACTCGCTCATCCGATCCCTTTCGTGGCGGAGGGTGTGGGATTCGAACCCACGGGACATTGCTGCCCACTGGTTTTCAAGACCAGATCCTTCGGCCGCTCGGACAACCCTCCCAGGCGTCTCCGCCGGGCACCGAGTCTAGTAGACGGATCCGGCGGCCATTCTCCCGTCGCGATCTGGGGGAAGTCTGTACGACGGGCCGCGATTCGCGCGGAATTCACCGGGCGCACGGCAGCGGATCCGCTCCGATCCGGGCGCACGGGAGACCCCGCGATCGGCCCGTTCAGGCGAGGCCGAGCGTCTGGAATGCCGTCGCGACGCCGCCGTCCTCGACGTCGTCGGTGATGTCGGTCGCCTCGTGGCTGACCTCTTCGGGCGCCTGGCCCATGGCGAAGGCGCGGCCGCCGTTCTCGGCCGCCCAGCGGAACATCCCGATGTCGTTGCGGCCGTCGCCGATCACGACGACGTCGGCGGCGGCGAAGCCCGTCAGCTCGCACACCCGCGCCAGCGCGGTGCTCTTGTCGACGCCCTTGGGCGCGATGTCGAGCCAGGCCGTCCAGCCCACCGCGTACGAGACCTGGTTGAGGCCCATCCTGTCGACCATCTCGACGAAGTCGGCCTCGGTGTGCTCGGGCGAGACGACGACGACGCGCGAGACCATGAGGCCCTTCATGTCGGCCAGGTCGACCTGCTTCGCGTTCGCGCGGTGCAGGCCCCAGTCGTCGACGTAGTGCGTGTAGAGGCGCGACCCGTCGGGCAGCTCGACGAGGTAGTTGGCGTCGGGCAGGTGCGTCTCGAGCAGCTCGATCACGTCGGTGCAGTCGAACTGCTCGGTGAAGTGCCGGATGTAGCCGGAGTCGGACGCGTCGTCGCGGATCAGGATGGCGGCGCCGTTCGAGCAGACGACGTACTCGGGCTGGATGTCGAGGCCGCGCAGCACGTGCGAGGTCGCCTCCCAGCTGCGGCCCGTGGCGAGGGTGACGAGGTGCCCGCCCGCGACGGCCGCGTGCACGGCGTCGACGACGCCCGGGCTGAACGTCTCGTCCTCGAGGAGGACCGTCCCGTCGATGTCCAGGGCCACAAGACGACGGGTTGCAGAGCTCATGCCGCCAGTCTATGGGGAGCCCCGGACGCGCCGGTTCCGGGCTCTCGGACGCGTCGGTTCGGTGCTCTCGGCCGCCGCAGGCGTGCTTACGCGATGGGCTCGAGCACCTCGAGGCCACCCATGTACGGCACGAGCGGGGCGGGCACCTTCACCGATCCGTCGGGCTGCTGGTGCGTCTCGAGCAGCGCGACGATCCACCGCGTGGTGGCGAGCGTGCCGTTCAGCGTGGCCACGTGCTCGGTGCGGCCGCCCTCCTCGGGGCGGTGGCGCACGTCGAGCCGGCGGGCCTGGTACGTGGTGCAGTTGGAGGTGGAGGTGAGCTCGCGGTACGCGCCCTGCGTGGGCACCCACGCCTCGGTGTCGTACTTGCGGGCGGCGCTGGATCCGAGATCCCCCGCGGCCACGTCGATAACGCGGTAGGCGAGGCCGAGCGACTGCAGCACGCGCTCCTCGAGCGCGAGCAGGCGCTCGTGCTCGGCCTCGGCATCCTCGGGCGTGGTGTACGAGAACATCTCGAGCTTGTTGAACTGGTGCACGCGGATGATGCCGCGGGTGTCCTTGCCGTGCGATCCGGCCTCGCGGCGGTAGCACGTGGACCAGCCGGCGTAGCGGACGGGGCCCTTCGACAGGTCGATGATCTCGCCCTTGTGGTAGCCGGCGAGCGCGACCTCGCTCGTGCCGACCAGGTACATGTCGTCCTCTTCGAGGTGGTAGATCTCGTCGGCGTGCGCGCCGAGGAAGCCCGTGCCGGCCATGATGTCGGGCCGCACGAGCGTGGGCGTGATCATGGGCGTGAAGTCCTGCTCGAGCGCCACGCTGAGCGCGTAGTTCATGAGCGCGAGCTCGAGCCGCGCGCCCACGCCCTTGAGGAAGTAGAACCGGGCGCCCGAGACCTTGGCGCCGCGCTCCATGTCGATGGCGCCGAGCTTCTCGCCGAGCGCGAGGTGGTCGAGCGGCCCGTCGGGGAACTCGGCGGGATCGAAGGTGCGGATCTCGCCGACCTCGCGCAGCGTGACGAAGTCGTCCTCGCCGCCCTCCGGAACGCCGTCGATCACGACGTTCTCGATAAGCGCCATCGCCTTCGCGAACGCCTCCTCCGCCTCGTTCGCGGCCTGCTGGGCATCCTTGACCTTGGCGGCGAGCTCCTTGGCCTGCGCGACGAGCGCGGGCTTGGCGTCCTTGGGCGCCTGCGCCACCGTCTTGCCGAACGCGTTCTGCTCGGCGCGCAGCTCTTCGAAGGCCGTCAGCGCGGCGCGGCGGGCCTTCTCTGCCTCCACCGCCTGCTCGACCGTCTCGGGCGAGTGCCCGCGCGCCACCTGGGAGCGGATGACGAGGTCGGGGTTCTCACGCAGAAGGGCCGGATCGATCACGCGTCAAGTCTAGGGCGCGGGCCGGTGCGGAGGTGGCGGGGCCGGTTCCGGAGAACACGGTTCCAAAGGTCGCAGGTTCGCGAGGAGATCCCGGTTCCCGAGGAGATGCCGGTTCCCGAGGAGATGCCGGTTCCCGAGGACGGATCAGGATGGATCCGTCCTCTCAAACCGGGATCCCCTCTCGATCGGTGGCCCGGCGGGCGGCCGCGGCTACTCCCGCTCCCCCGCGCCGGGCGCGTGGTCGTCGGGCAGGGGCTCGCGGTCGTCGGTCGGCGTTCCCCCGTCGTCGGCGTCCACCGGCGCGTGCTCCCCGTCCACCGGATCCTCGCCGGCCGGCAGCTCGGAGTCCTCGCCGATGACCGGATCCTCACCGAGGGGCAGTTCCGGATCCTCGCTGACGCGGTCGTTCGCGAGATCGCGGCGGTCGTCGTTGTGCGTCATGTCGTACCTCCTTGTTCGCCTGCCAGCCTCGCGCCGCCGCGGGCGCATCGGGAGGGCATTGACGCGGGCGCGCGGATGCGGCATCGGCGGAGTGTGCGCCGACGACAGCGACCCTGCGCTCAGTTCGAGGGTCCCCGTGCGCAATGCGATGAGCTGCTCGATGCGCCCCCAGGGCACGTGGCGTCGGAGGGCCGCGCATTGCGAGGCGTTCCGCGGTCCGGCGGCGTCGATGTCGTCGATCGCGGCGCTCAGGATCGCGGGGTTCTCTCCCAGCGCCTCGGCGAGCCAGAGCAGGCCGGCCACGCACTGGAAGCGCTGGTAGAACCGCCGTGCGTCACCGCCGTGGTTCTGGCGCCCGTACGCTCCGGGGCCGTTGTACTCGGCGAGCCAGCCCTGGAGGTGCTGCTTCTGGTTCTCGTACCAGGCGCGCGGGTTCCGCGACGACTGCGTGCAGTCGGCGCGGAGCATCTCGAAGGCATCGGTGATCGGCTGGCGTGCCGGCAGCGGCTCGATGACGCGCAGCAGTTCGGCAGGGCTCATCCCGGCACGCTCAGGCTGCGTGCGCACGCAGGTACTCCTCGAAGACCGCCTCGAACTCGCTCTCCGTGACGATCGGGATGCCGTGCTTGGCGGCGGTCTTCGCCTTGCCCGACTGGCTCGCCGGATCGGCTGCGACGAGCACCGCGCAGTTCTTGGTCACGCTGCCCGTGATGAAGCCGGCGTCGGCGATCGCGCGCGCCCACTCCTCGCGCGGGCGGCTCATCGCACCGGTGAACACGACGCGGCAGCCCGGCGAGAGCTGGAAGCGCGCCCCGGTGGGGCTCGCCTCGGAGGCGGCCGTGGGGCGGTGCGCCGCCGGGATGTCGCCGGGCGCAGGGAGCGTGCCGGCCGGCGACGAGGCGATCTGGGGCTTCTCGGCCGGCAGGCTCGGGAGCGGAAGATCGAGGAGCGTCGCGATCCGCGCCAGCTCCTCCCGTTCCGACCCCGTCACCTGCCCGTCCGCGGCCGCCTCGGCGATGGCCGCATCGAGGTAGCGGGCGTGGAGTTCGGGCAGCCGGTGCGATCCGAGTTCCGCGACCTCGGCGATCGCCGCGAGGCGCCAGTACTCCGCGGCCGAGATGAGGCCGTCCTCGAGCACCTCGGCGAGCAGCTCGAGGTAGACCGCGGCGGCCGGATCCGCGCCATCGGTCGGCGCGGACACGCGCTGCCACAGCGGCGCGTCGGTCGCGTCGTCCCACCTCGTCTCGGCCGCCCGGATCGCACGCCCGAGCGCGACCGCGCGGGACGGCGCGGACGGGGCGAGCGGGAAGATCGCCTGGCTGGTCTCGATGTCCCACAGCGGGTTCTCGCGCTCCGTGCGCAGCAGCGAGCTGAGGACGCCGGCCGCGGCGCGTGCGTCGTCGAGCGCCGCGTGCGTGACGGCGTGCGGGAGTCCGAGCACGGCGCACACGTCGGCGAGCTTGGCGGCTCCGTACGAGCGGCGCGACCAGAGCATCGTGCACAGCGCGGCGTAGGCGGCGTCGATCTCGTGCTTGTGCGCCGACAGCTCGGCGCGCAGGAAGCGCACGTCGAACGCCTGGTTGTGCGCGACGACCGTGCGCCCGCCGAGGAGCGAGACGAGGTGGCCGGCGATGTCGCCGAAGGTCGGCGCGTCAGCGACGTCCCTCGCGTGGATCCCGTGGACGTGGGTCGGACCGACGTCGCGCTGCGGATTGACGAGCGTCGTCCACTCGTGCTCGACCCTCGCCTCGTCATCGAGCAGCACCACACCCACCTCGACGACGCGGTCGCCGCGCTGCGGCGAGAACCCGGTGGTCTCGAAGTCGATGACGGCGTACGACATGCTCGGTTCCTCTCGACAGGATGAGGCGCACCCAGACGGGCGCAGCGACATGCTGGCAGATGCCGCCGACATCACACCACAACTGCCCGGGCAGGGTTGCCAGTCAGGACAGCGGCGGATCGCCCGATGGCGCACTCGATCGTGCGGACGCCACCGTGACGCCGGCCACCGTGACGCCGGCGGCTGCGGCGTCAGCTTCGACAGAGTCGACGAATCGCACGGCGGGCTCGGGCTGGTCGACGATCGTGCGCCCTGTGGGGCTGATCCACTCGAGCTCGCCGTCCTCTCGCTGGCGCACGCGCCACGGCGAGTTGTGCTTGAGCACGTGGTGTCCGCGGCAGAGCACGCCGAGGTTCGCGACGCTCGTGCGCCCGCCTTCCGCGAAGGCGACCGTGTGGTCGATGTCGCATCGCCTGGCCGGCAGCCGGCACCCCGGGAACCTGCAGTGCTCGTCGCGCGCGTGCAGGAACCGGCGCTGCGCCGCCGTGGGCAGATAGTGGTCGGCGGCGCGCAGCGCGCCCGTGTCGGGATCGCGGAACAGCCGCTCCCATCCCGGGGCCGACGCCGCGAGCCGGCGGGCGGTGTCGGAGTCGATCGGGCCGTACCCCGCGAGGAACGCGGCATCCTCTCCGATCCCGATGACCGTGCGCACCGGGATCGTCACCTGGACCGTGCCGCGGATGCCGTCGAGCGCGTTCGCTCCGGTGGCGTCGTGCGCAACGTGCGCCTGCGGGGCTCCCGACAGGAGAAGGTCGACGGCGATGTCGGCCCGAAGCTGATCGAGGGTGCGCGCATCGGATGCCGCGCCCGAGGGCTCGGCGGCCTCACCGCGGGACGAGTCGACGGCGGCCGCTCCGGCAGACGCGAGCCCCTCGGGTGCGGCATCCGCACCGCCAGCGCCCCTCGTTGCTGCGCGCTTCACGGACTTCGCCATCTGCGTCAGCCGGTTGTGCGCACCCTGCACCAGCGGGGCGGAGGCCACGAGGCACAGCTCGGCCATACCGTCCTCCAGGGGGCGCACGAACACGCCCCGCTGCTGACGCGCCTCGCGATGCCGCTCGTCCAGGGCAACCGGCTGTGCCGCCTCCGCGAAGCGCCGGCACGCCTCTCGCGCGGCTGCCACGGTGCCCGACTTCGCCGCGGGGATCGCCTGCTCCTCGTAGGCGGCGCGGGACGCGTCGTCGCCGAGCCGCAGCCCCTCGTCGACGATCACCGACGCATGCCGACGCGACAGGTCGCCGGCGTCCATCGCCGCGAGCGTCGCCGGGAACCGCTCGCGCAGCGTCCACGACTCGCTCATCCGCGCCATCATCGTGCGCTGCCCGACGCCCGAGACCGCGGCGATCTCGGCGGCAGCCGACCGCATCGGCAGGTCATCCGAGACGCCCGGAGCCGACCTCGCCTGCTGCGCCATCACGTCGTCGACGAGCAGCGCCAGCAGCCGCGCCTTCCGCGCCTCCAGCCGATTGATCTCCTGCTCGATCCGGGCCACCGAGCCGATGAGCACACGCGCGCGCTCCCGCTCCCCCGGGGTGGGGAACCAGGATGAGACCGTGGGCGTCGACATACCCCCATCGTCCCACCGACCACCGACACTTTCGAAGGAATCTTCGAGCCTGTGGATAACCCGTCAGCGACCTCCTGCATCGGCGGCGTCCGACCCGCGCGATACCGTGACGGGATGGAACACCCCGCCACCGAGAGCGCCCTCGTCGCCGATCCGCTGCGGGCCGTGGACTGGCCCATCCGCACCGAGCGCCTGCTGCTGCGCCGCGTGACGCCGGCCGACATCGACGCGATGTGGGCGTTCCGCCGGCTGCCCGAGGTGGGCATGTGGATCGGCGGCGCGCCCGACACCCTCGACGGGCACCGCGCGCGCATGCGCCGCAACAGCCCGTCGCTGGTCTCGATCGTCCTCCCCGAGGAGGGCACCGTGATCGGCGACCTCATGATCAAGGTCGAGGACGCGTGGGCGCAGGCCGAGGTGGTCGCGCAGGCGCGCGGCGTGCAGGCCGAGATCGGCTGGACCCTCGACCCCGCCTTCCAGGGCCGGGGCTACGCCACCGAGGCCGTGCGCGCCGCGATCGGCCTCTGCTTCGGCCCGCTCAGCCTGCGCCGCGTGACCGCGAACTGCTTCGCGACCAACGAGCCCTCGTGGCGCCTCATGGAGCGCCTCGGCATGCGCCGCGAGGCCCACACCGTGCGCGACAGCCTGCACCGCTCCGGGGAGTGGATGGACGGGCTCACGTACGCGCTGCTGGCCGAGGAGTGGCGGGGGTAGTCAGAGCCTCCAGTTCTCCGGCGCCGACACCGCATAGTCCGCTACGCCGATCTCTTTGAAGTGCTCGGCCGCTGCCCTGATCTTGGCGTTCTCGCTCGGCCGGCGCTTCGCCGGGTCGAGCGTGCTCTTCGTCTCGCGGATCATGTAGATCCGGTCCTCGCCATCCTCCTGCTTGATGATCGCCCAGTCGGGGTTGTACGGCCCCACGGGCGTATCGACCTTGAAGGCGGGCGGAAGCTTGAGGAAGAGCTTGACGTCCTCGCGCGAGTCGAGCAGTCGGGCGAACTCCTCTTCGGGCCCCGAGTCGAACACGACGTGATCGAAGTCGGTCTTGGCCGTATTCGCGACTTTGTAGAGGTTGTCGGCGAAGTACTCCTTCTCCTTGGCGCCGTCGGCCTGCAGCTCGCGCAGCTCGTAGACGAATCCGCCGATCTTCTCGTACTGGATGCCGTTGGTGACGATGTGCTCGAGAACTGTTGTGATCTGCCGTTTGAGCATCGCGATCACGTCGTTCGGGTTCGCGAGGAACTCCTGAAGTCGGCCGCTCTTCAGCAGGATGTCGACGATCGTGCGTCGCGTGAGAGAGGTCGCCTCCTGCAGCTCCTTGATGATGTCCGGAAGGTCGTAGCTGCCCTGCAACTCAGCCGAGCGCGTGCCGAGCTGCTCGCCCTTTGCCCCTCCTCGAAGCACCCGCACGGCGGAGCGCGTCACCTCGATGCGCAGCGGCTCGATCGGCGGCTGCTGCGAGATCGCCGCGACACACTGGTTGATGAGGTCATCCCTGTCCACCGTGACGCGGTAGGTCGTGCGCTGCGCGATGGTCTCCCAGAAGCGCTCGAACTCCTCTGTGTTGTAGAGCGCCTTGTTGAAGGTGCGCTGCACCCGCTTGCTCACCGGCTTGATGTACGTGCCGATGTTCGCCTTCGCGACGCGCTCGATGATCTCGCCCTCATACTCGATGAAGACGTCGGGCAGGTTGAGGCTGAAGTCGACGGTGTGCGGCTGGAACTTCTGCGTCACGTGCCCCTTGGCGTCGATGAAGCGCTCCTTGGCGAGGTGCTCCCACACCGACACGGACCGCTCGTAACCGAATAGCTCGTCGGTTGCGGCGCCGTCCGCGCCGCGGAGGAGGATCTTCGAGAACTCGTTCTTCCGCACGCGGCCGATCTCGACGCCCTCCTTCTCGAACTCGGTCTGCAGGTTCTTCGCGAACTGCTGTACCGACTCATTGGCGATGACGGTGAGCGTCGCGATGCTGCGGTCAGCGACCCGCACGTAGCCGGTGTCGGTCTTCGCCACCGGCAGCCGCAGGCCGCGGCCGAGGGTCTGACGCCGCTCGGTCTCGGCGCCCATCTCACGCAGGGTGCAGATCTGGAACACGTTGGGGTTGTCCCAGCCCTCCCGCAACGCGGAATGGCTGAAGATGAAGCGGACAGGCTGGTTCTCGTCGAGCAGCCCTTCCTTGTCGCGCATGATCAGCTCGTAAGCGTCGTCATCCTTCGCGGTGGAGCCAGTAGTGTCGCCGAAAACGCCTTTGCGGATCTGCGAGAAGTACGCGCGACGCACCTCGCGCGCCTCGTACGGCATGAGCTCCTGATACCGGGCGTTCTTGGCGCGCTCCTCGGCGTAGACCTCGTCGAACCAGCGCACGATCTCGCCGTTCGCGTCGTCGTTGTTCGTGCCGTCACCGAGGAAGCTGGCAACCTTGTCGACGAAGAAGAGGCTGAGCACCTTGATGCCGCGGCCGCGCAGCAGAGCGGTCTTGTGCAGGTGCTCGCGCACCGTCTCGCGGATCATCTCCTTGTAGATCGCATCGTTCGCTCCACCGACGCTCTCACCCTCGTAGAGCGACGCATGCGTGAGCTCGACGAAGGGCGGATCGGTGCGGATCTCCATCACGCGCCACCCCTCGTAGACCGGGTTGTTGGTGACGCCCTCGGCGGAGAGCTCCTGCTTCTGGCGCACGTTGACGGCACGTCGCTCGAGGGAGCCGTCGGCTTTGCGACATGCCAACTCGAGTCGCGCCGACCAGGGATCGGTCTTGACGCCGAGCAATTTGACGTACGCCTTCGCATCCGCGCCCATCTGGTGTGCATCAGCGACCGCGATCTGCTTCACGAGCCCGAGGTCGTGCGCGTCGACCGGGTCGAGCCGGTAGACGACGTTGCGCTTCGTCTTGTGCGTCGCGCTGTACCGCAGCGTGAAGGCGGGGTCGAGATCGCCGACCGCAGACTGCGAGAGCTTCGACTCCATGTTCTGCGGCTCGTCCATGATGACAATGGGACTCGTCGCACTGAGGTAGTCGATCGGGCGCAAGCCGTTCAGCTTGTCACGCGTCTGGCGGATGATGCGGGTGTTCGCGTTGCCGCGGATCGCGTCGATCGTCATGACGAGGATCTGCACGTTCGTCGCGGTGGCGAACGCCTGCACCTCCTCGGCGTTCTTGCCGCTATACACCGAGGCGTCGAACGTGATGCCGTGCGGCTTGTAGAGCGACTCGAAGTGGCCGCGCATGAGCCGGATGCTCGTGTTCACGCCCTCGCGGATCGCGACGCTGGGCACGAGGATCACGAACTTCGTGAACCGGTAGTTCTTCGCGAGCTCGAAGATCGTGCGCAGGTAGACGTAGGTCTTGCCCGTGCCGGTCTCCATCTCGATGTCGAAGTCGAGCGCCTTCGGGTCGTGCAGCGCAGGCGAGACTGCGAGGCCGTTGCGATCCTGCACGCGCTGCAGGTTCGCAAGGATCGTGTCGCGGTCGAGCACGAGGCTGTTGCCGATCGCCCCGACCTCCTCCCGCACGAGCAATCCCTGTCCGGTCTCCGTGTGCGCGGCGCCACGCAGCGCGCGCTCGAGTTTGTCGCCGTCCGCCGGCTGCCCGTCGAAGAGGTCGACGACGGAGGCGATCGCCTCAAGCTGGTACTTCTGGCTGGCGTCGAACTGGAAGCTCATCACGCCGTCCAGAACTGGATGCTCTTGCTCTTGCAGAGCTGAGCGGTGTTTGTCTTGAGCTCGTCGTCTCCCTGGAACGCGTCTTCGAGCACGATGAGCCGCTCGGGCAGCTCGTCGGCGACCGCACGCAGCTGATCGAGAGTCGGCTTCACGTGCTCGTTCAGGTACGCGAGCACGATGCCGTCATTCACCGAGCGCAGCTCGAGCCCGGCGATCTCGACGGACGCGATCTTCTCCGTGAGCGAGAAGCCCTGCTTGAGCAGCAGTTCGGTGAGCAGGTCATCGGCGGTGGCATCGTCGTTCGCGCTGTCACGCAGCTCGAAGAGGTGCTGCTCGAGCGTGTTGAGATCGGCGTCGCTCGAGACACGCCACTTGGCGAAGTTGGTGTCGGCGAGGCGGTAGGCGCGGAAGCCGACATCGATGGAGCTGTCAACACCCCCCAGCACCTGAGCGTCCTGGAGACGACGGCCCGCTGCGTCGAGGCGGAACCGAGCGATCTCCGAGACTGACGCGAACCGCGCGCCCCCCGCTCGCGTCCCCGGGTTCGTCGGCTCGGGTAGCTGCACCTGAATGAAACGCCGCCGCGCACCATCAGCCGCATTCAATGCCATAACCGGCTCTTCGGACATTCGGTGGGGGGTGAGGCTCGCCGGGTGAGTTCGGGCGGGTAGGGGTCGAGGTCCCCGAGGATCAGTAGCGCCAACTGCTGC